>JBJOKP010000267.1:0-4604 GCA_046046045.1 Pseudomonadota bacterium
GTACGGCCAGGCCCGCGCCATGCTGGCAGGCGACGCCATGCAGGCCCTGGCCTTCGAGGTGCTCACGCCCGAGGACGAGTCCGTGCTCCCCGCCGCCCTGCAGGCCCGCCTGTGCCGCCAGCTCTCGCGCGCCGCCGGCGTGCTGGGCATGGCCGGCGGCCAGGCCATCGATCTGGCCAGCATCGGCCTGCCGCTGACCGAAGGCCAGCTGCAGGACATGCATCGCCGCAAGACCGGCGCCCTGCTGCAGGCCGCCGTCGAGATGGGTGCCGCCTGCGGCAGCCCGGCGCCGCGCACCGCCGCCGCCCTGGCCGACTACGGTGCGGCCATCGGCCTGGCCTTCCAGGTGGTGGACGACATCCTCGACGTCACCCAGGCCTCCGCCACCCTGGGCAAGACCGCTGGCAAGGACGCCGAGCAGGACAAGCCCACCTATGTCTCCCTGCTGGGCCTGGACGGCGCCCGCGCCCGCGCCCGCCAGCTGCACGAGCGCGCCCATGCCGCTCTGACGGATGCCGACCTGCTGGACGGTGGCGTCTGGCTGGCCCGCCTGGCCGACCGCATCGTCGACCGCGACTCCTGATCCGCACGGCCGCTCCAGCCCGCCCCGCACCCACGCACCACGCCCTGCCCCGCCACGCTCCGGCCCGTGACCATGACCGCCTCCTACCCCCTGCTCGAACGTGTGCACACCCCGGCCGACCTGCGCCGCCTGGCCCGTGGCGAACTGCGCCAGCTGGCCACCGAGCTGCGCAGCTTCCTGCTGCACAGCGTGTCGCGCACCGGCGGCCACCTCTCGTCCAACCTGGGCACGGTGGAACTGAGCATCGCCCTGCACTATGTGTACGACACGCCCAGCGACCGCCTGGTGTGGGACGTGGGCCACCAGACCTATCCGCACAAGATCCTGACCGGCCGGCGCGAGCGCATGGACACCCTGCGCCAGCTGGGCGGCCTCTCCGGCTTTCCGCGCCGCGACGAAAGCGAGTACGACACCTTCGGCACGGCGCACTCGAGCACCAGCATCTCCGCCGCCCTCGGCATGGCCCTGGGCGCCCAGCAGAAGGGTGAGCAGCGCCACTGCGTGGCCATCATCGGCGACGGCGCCATGACCGCCGGCATGGCCTTCGAGGCCCTCAACAACGGCGGCATGGAGCATCAGGGCAAGAAGCCCGACCTGCTGGTGGTGCTCAACGACAACGACATGTCGATCAGCCCGCCGGTGGGCGCGCTGAACAAGTACCTGGCGCGGCTGATGAGCGGCAAGTTCTACGCCGCCGCGCGCGAAGGTGCCAAGAGCGTGCTGAAGAACGCCCCGCCGCTGTTCGAGCTGGCCCGGCGCTTCGAGGAACATGCCAAGGGCATGGTCGTGCCCGGCACCATCTTCGAGGAGTTCGGTTTCAACTACGTCGGCCCCATCGACGGCCACGACCTCGACGCCCTGATCCCCACGCTGGAGAACCTGCGCGACAAGCGCGGCGCGCAGTTCCTGCACGTGGTCACCAAGAAGGGCTACGGCTACAAGTTGGCCGAGGCCGACCCCATCAACTACCACGGCCCGGGCAAGTTCGACCCCGCGGTGGGCCTGGTCAAGCCGGCCACGCCGCCCAAGACCACCTTCACCCAGGTCTTCGGCCAGTGGCTGTGCGACATGGCGGCGGCCGACGACAGGCTGGTGGCCGTCACCCCCGCCATGCGCGAGGGCTCGGGCATGGTGGAGTTCCACCGCCGCTTCCCGGCGCGTTACCACGACGTGGGCATCGCCGAGCAGCATGCCGTCACCTTCGCCGGCGGCCTGGCCTGCGAAGGCCTGAAGCCGGTGGTGGCCATCTATTCCACCTTCCTGCAGCGCGCCTACGACCAGCTCATCCACGACGTGGCGCTGCAGAACCTGCCCATGGTGTTTGCGCTCGACCGCGCCGGCATCGTCGGCCAGGATGGCGCCACCCACATGGGCGCCTTCGACATCGCCTTCGTGCGCTGCATCCCCCACATGGCCATGATCGCCCCGGCCGACGAGGCCGAGCTGCGCCGTGCCCTGACTACCGCCTACCACCGCGACCAGCCCGTGGCCGTGCGTTACCCGCGCGGCGCTGGCGCGGGCACCGTGCCGGTGGCCGAGCTCGACCAGCTGCCCTGGGGCCAGGGCGAGGTCAGGCGCGAAAGCACCCAGCCGGCCGGCCGCCGCATCGCCATCCTGGCCTTCGGCAGCCTGCTCTACCCGGCCCTCACGGCCGCCGAGTCCCTCGATGCCAGCGTGGCCAACATGCGCTTCGTGAAGCCGCTGGACACCGAGCTGCTCGCCCGCCTGGCGCGTGACCACGACGCCCTGGTCACGGTCGAGGAAGGCTGCATCCAGGGCGGCGCCGGCAGCGCCGTGCTGGAAGCCCTGCAGGAGGCCGGCCTGCAGATCCCCGTGCTGCGCCTGGGCCTGCCCGACCAGTTCGTAGACCATGGCGACCCGGCCGTGCTGCTGGCCCGCCTGGGCCTGGACGCCGCTGGCATCGAGGCGGCGGTGCGCCAGCGCTACGCCGCCCTGCTCGACCGCAGCGAGGCCCATGCCGGCCATGCTGGCAACACGCCGGCCCTGCGCGCGGTGAACGGCTGAGCCCGCGCCCGGCCCCGCCCCCCTGCCGCAGCGCCGAACGACCCCAGACGCGCCTGATCGGCGCCAAGCTGCGATGCTCGCGGCAATGAACGACATGACCCAGCCCTCCCACCTGGCCCGCGGCGCCAGCCTCCCCATCCCGGACACCCAGAGCGAACGCGACCAGCGCCACCTCGCCATCACTCGGGTGGGCGTGAAGAAGCTGCGCTACCCGCTGGCGGTGAAGGTGGGCGCCAACACCCTGCAGACCGCCGCCGAGTGGTCGCTCGCCGTGGCCCTGCCGGCCGAGCGCAAGGGCACCCACATGTCGCGCTTCGTCGCCTGGCTGGAAGACCTGCAGCAGGCGCCCGTCGCCCCGGACGCGGCCGACCTGGTGGCCCGCGGCACCGAACTGCTCGGCCGCCTGGACGCCGAGGAAGCCACGGTCGAGGCGCGCTTCCCCTTCTTCATCCGCAAGCAGGCGCCGGTGAGCGGCGTCTCCAGCCTGCTCGACTACCGCGGCGGCTGGATCGTCGAGGCCCGTGCCGGCAGCGTCTCGGTCTGGACCGAGGTCATCGCCCCGGTGAAGAGCCTGTGCCCCTGCTCCAAGGAGATCTCGGACTACGGCGCCCACAACCAGCGCTCCGAGGTGACGCTGCGGGTGGAGCAGAAATCCCCTACCACTGCACCCATCACCTGGACCGAACTCGTGCGCTACGCCGAGGAAAGCGCCTCCAGCGAGATCTGGGGCCTGCTCAAGCGCCCGGACGAGAAGTGGGTCACCGAGCGTGCCTACGAGAACCCCAAGTTCGTCGAGGACCTGATCCGCGACGTCGCCTTGCGCCTGGAGGCCGATCCGCGCATCGGCCGCTACGAGGTCGAGGTCGAGAACTTCGAGTCCATCCACAACCACTCGGCCTTCGCCCGCATCGTGCGTTGAGCCCCCGGGCCTGCAAGAAACTCAGTCTTGGCTGGCCGGCGCCTTTCGCGCCAGGGCCTCGGTGATGTAGTCCACGAAGGCGCGCACCCGCGCCAGGCGCTGGTGGCGCTGGGCGTAGACCGCGTAGATGTCCGCGTCCGGCGTGGACCACTGCGGCAGCACCTGCACCAGGCGGCCGCTCTTCAGGTAGCGCTCCACGTCCCACTGCGCCCGCATGAGGATGCCGTGCCCGTCCAGGGCCCAGTTGACGGCGATCTCGCCGTCGTTGGTGGTCAGGCGGCCGCGGGTCTTGACCGACTCATGGCGCTGCTGGCGGCCCTGGCCGCAGCTCAGCCGCCACAGGCCGTAGGCATCTTCGCCCTGGCGGATGCCGATGCAGTCATGGCTGGCCAGTTCAGCCGGCTCCTGCGGCAAGCCCCGCCGCGCCAGATAGGCCGGCGCGGCGCAGAGCAGGCGCCGGTTGGGGGCGATGAAGCGGGCCACGACGCGGCCATCCGGCGGTGCCCCGAAGCGGATGCCCACCTCCACGCCGCCGTCGCTCAGCGGCGGTGGATCGGCCGAAAGCTGCAGCTGCACCTCCACCTCGGGGTAGCGCCGCACGAAGCGCGAGATCAGCGGGGCGATGTGGCTGCGGCCAAAGCCCAGCGTGGCGCTGACCCGCAGCAGGCCGCGCGGCAGTTCCCCCGCCGCACCCAGCTGGCCGGCCATGGCATCGATGTCGGCCAGGATGCGCCGCGCCTGGTCGAGGTAGAGCTCACCCTCGGCCGTCAGGCTCATGCGCCGGGTCGTGCGGTTGACCAGCGCCAGCCCCAGGCGGGCTTCCATCTGCGCCAGTCGCTTGCTCACTGCCGGGGTGGTGATGCCCAGTTCCCGCGCCGCCGCACTCAGGCTGCCGGCGCTGGCCAGGAGGGAGAAGAAGCCGAGGTCGGCGGGCTGGATGGCCGGGCTCATGGCGGTGATGACACGGATCTGGACGATGGCCTCGGGAGCAGGCAGCGTGAACTACAGGTGAAGAATGGTTTCACCGCGGCGATGTTCGCACGCGGGTGGGTCTTCCTACAGTGCAGCCATCGCCCC
>JBJOKP010000268.1:0-4603 GCA_046046045.1 Pseudomonadota bacterium
GAGCGCGGCGATGGTCTTGGCCAGGTTGGCCGGCTCGTGCTCGTCCAGCGGATCGGGGCGGCCATGGCCCACGTCGCAGAAGGGGCAGCGACGGGTGCACTTGTCACCCATGATCATGAAGGTGGCCGTGCCGTGGCCGAAACATTCGCCGATGTTGGGGCAGCTGGCCTCCTCGCACACCGTGTGCAGCTTGTGCTCGCGCAGGATGTTCTTGATCTCGTAGAAGCGCGTGCTGGGGCTGCCGGCCTTCACGCGGATCCAGTCCGGCTTCTTCAAGGTTTCGGCCGCCACCACCTTGATGGGGATGCGCGAGGTCTTGGCCTGGGCCTTCTGCTTGGCGCTGGGATCGTAGGCGGGCGCGGCCTCGGGCGGGTTCGGCGTGCTGGGGCTGGAGGTGTCGGACATGGGTGGGCGTCAGGTGCGGCAGAAGAGCGCGCGGATGGCGCGCCCCTGGAGGTCGGCAGGCCGGGTCTGCCTGCGGGGCCGTGATTGTCGCCGCGCCTGCCGTCAGCGCAGCCGGCCAGGGACTAGCCGGGAAGATCAGGGCGAGAGTCAGGGGGAGGTTCAGGGCGAGACTCAGGGCGAAAGCAGCCGGTCCAGATGGCCGCACAGGCGGCCGGCCGCCTCGTCCCAGGCCACGTCCACGCCCAGGCTGGCCAGGTCCACGGTGGCCAGGCCGGCATAGCCGCAGGGGTTGATCCTCCGGTAGGGTTCGAGGTCCATGGCCACGTTCAGCGCCACGCCGTGGTAGCTGCAGTGCCTGCTGATCTTGATGCCCAGGGCGGCGATCTTGCCCAGGCCGCGGAAGGGATCATCCGGCAGGGCCGGCCCGGTGAGGGCGGCATGGCTGCCCGGGTCGTCCAGGCGCACATAGATGCCCGGGGCGCCGCCCACGCGGTGGCCGGTCACGCCAAGTTCGGCCAGGGTGCGGATCACCGCCTCCTCCAGCCGGTAGACGTATTCCTTGACGTAGATGCCCAGGCGCTGCAGGTCCACCAGCGGATAGGCCACCACCTGGCCCGGGCCGTGGTACGTCACCTGGCCGCCGCGGTTGGTCTGCACCACGGGGATGTCGCCGGGCAGCAGCACATGGTCGGGCTTGCCGGCCAGGCCCTGGGTGTAGACCGGGTCGTGCTCGCAGCACCAGAGTTCATCGGCGGTGTCGGGCGTGCGCTGCTCGGTGTAGGCCTGCATGGCGGCGTAGACCGGCGGATAGGGCTGGCGCCCCAGGGATCGGAAAAGCATGGTCGGTCAGGTAGGGCCGGCGGTGGTGCCGCCCGGTGGGCCGGATTCTCCCTGGACCCAGGCAGGCCGGGGCGGGAACTCCCGACGCTGCAGGTCCGGCCGCTTTGCACTATGGTCGCCGCATGAGCCATCCTCACCCGTGCCGCAGCGCTGCGGCCCTTGTCCTGCTCGGCCTGAGCCTGGGCCTCGCCCTGGCCACCCTGGCCATCCCGCCGTCGGCCCAGGCCGGGCAGCTTGCGCCGCTCCCTGTCCTGCCATCGGGATCTGGCGCGGCTACTGAAGAAGCGGCCGGGACCGCACCAGACGCTCCGACCATCCCCGCCACCCCGCAGGAGCGGTCCCTGCGCGCCGCCGTGCAGGCCTACGAGGCCGGGCGCCTGGTCGAGGCCAGGCGCAGCTTCGAGCGTCTGGCGCGGGCGGGCGTGCCCGCGGCCCAGCATGACCTGGCGGTGATGCATCTGCGCGGCGAGGTGCCGCAGCCTGATCTGCGCCGTGCCCGGCGCCTGCTCGAGGCCGCGGCCGCCGGCGGCTTCATCTCGGCCCATGTGGCCCTGGGCCAGCTGCATGACAGCGGACGGCTCGGTCGGCCCGCGCCGGCCCTGGCCTTCCGCCACTACCTGGTGGCGGCCGAGGCCGGCAGCGTGGACGCGCAGGTGGAAGTGGCCACGGCCTACTACCTCGGCCGCGGCGTGGCGGCCGATCCGGCACTGGCCCTGGACTGGTACCGCCAGGCGGCCAATGGCGGCGATGTAGGCGCGCAATACCTGCTGGCCTCGATGTACGAGACCGGCCTGGGCACGGCGCCCGATCTGCGGCTGGCCATCTACTGGTACGAGGCCGCGGCCGGCAACGGCGATGTGCCGGCCGGCGTCAAGGCCGCAGCCCTGCGGCACGTGGCCGAAGCGGCGCAGGCCGTACCCGCTCGGCCCTGAGTCGGATCACGCTGGCGGGCAGCAGGGCCAGGCCAGGGCGTTGCACCGCCCCGCCCCGCCGCGCTCCGCCTTGTGGCGCCCGGGGCTCAGACGCCCAGCAGGCTCAGCAGATGTGCGCCGCGGCGGCGCACGTCGGCACCTATGCGGGTCAGGCGCTGGGCGCGCGGGCGGCACAGGCTGCGCAGGCCGACGACAGCCTGGTCACGCATGGCCTCGGCATCCTGGCGGTCGCCGAGGTTCTCCAGCACCTGGGCGATGCCCAGCAGCAGCACCATGCGGCGGCCCAGATCCTCGATCTGGCTGAGGCGGCTGGCCGCCTCGCAGCACAGGTCGCGGGCCAGCGCGGCCAGGCGGCGGGGGATGGCCGAATCCTGCTCGCTGTCACTGGCCATCAAGCGCGCCATGCGCATGGCCTGGCCGGCCAGGTCGGACAACATGTCGGCGGTGCAGTCCTGCCCGGGCATGCGCAGCAGCAGCGCGCCCTGGTGGTGGACATACCAGCTCGCCTCGGTCCAGCGCCGTTCGCGGGCGCAGACCCAGGCGGCGTCCTGCCAGCCGATGTGGTCGTAGGTCGCGCCGCTGATGCTGCTGGTATTGGCGGCGACCGTGTCGGTCGCCGCCAAGGGTGCGGGCAGGGTGTCCCCTTCAGCGACGTCGACCGGGCCTCCTGAGGAAGCCGGCCCCGTTCGCCGCATGACCGGCGCGTATCGTCGCGCAGGGTACAGGCTGGTGGAGGGCATGGAGAGAATGAGCCTTCGTTTGTAGTGAGCCCATGCTAGGGGCAGGTCATCACCCCCCAAATGGAGGAACTCACAGCTCAGGCAGATGTTTGTCAGCGCCGTGCAGGTTGCACGACTGGCGTTTTCGGCTTTGTCAGATCGCGATTCCGACCCTTAAGCGGCCGTTGTCGGCACGCATCGGCGCGGCCAAATCACCTGGCGCCGATGGGGTCATCGGCCCCCTCAGGGGTCAGGCCTGCCCCTGGCGCTGGCGCCAGGCCGTCCAGCGGCTGGCCAGCAGCAGGGCGATCAGGCTGCCGTAGACCAGCACCTCGCCATAACGATGCTTGCTGCCGCGCAGCCACAGGAAGTGCAGCACCGCCAGCACGGCGATGCCGTAGACCGCGCGGTGCAGCATCTGCCAGCGCCGCCCACCCAGCCAGCGGATGGCCCGGTCGAAGGAGGTGGCAGCCAGCGGCAGCAGACCCAGGAAGGCCAGGAAACCCACCAGCGCAAACGGTCGCTTGGGAAGATCGCGCAGGATGGCGTCCAGCTCGAAGCCCATGTCCAGCCAGGCATAGGCCAGGAAATGCAGGCCGGCGTAGAAGGCCACGTAGAGGCCCAGCATGCGCCGCCAGCGCGCCAGGGCCACCCAGCCGGTCGCGCGCCGCAGCGGTGTGACCAGCAGCAGCAGGCAGAGGAAGCGCAGGGTCCAGAGCCCGCTGCCGCGCAGCAGGGTTTCGGCCGGGTTCACGCCCAGGGCGTTGTTCACCCCGGCCCAGATCCACCAGGCCAGCGGCCCCAGGCAGAGCAGGAAGACCAGGGGCTTGACCCAGGCCTGCCCGAGGACGCGGCCGATGCGCGCCGGCCAGGCAGGCGCGGCCGCCGGCGCAAGGCTGGAGGCCATCATCAGTAGAGCTTCTTCAGGTCCATGCCGGCATAGAGCTGGCCGACCTGGGCCTCGTAGCCGTTGAACATCAGGGTCGGGCGCTTCTTGGCGAAGAGGCCGTCCTCGCCGATGCGGCGCTCGGTGGCCTGGCTCCAGCGCGGGTGGTCCACGGCGGGATTCACGTTGGAATAGAAGCCGTACTCCTGCGCGGCGGCCTTGACCCAGGCGGTGGGCGGCTGCTTCTCGACCAGACGGATCTTGACGATGGACTTGGCGCTCTTGAAGCCGTATTTCCAGGGCACGACCAGGCGCACCGGCGCGCCGTTCTGGTTGGGCAGCACCTCGCCATACATGCCCAGGGCCATGAGGGTGAGCGGGTGCATGGCTTCATCCAGCCGCAGGCCTTCCACGTAGGGCCAGTCCAGCACGCGCGAACCCACGTATGGCATCTGCTTGGGGTCGGCCAGGGTGACGAACTCGACGTATCTGGCGTTGCCCGTGGGCTCGACCTTCTTCAGCAGTTCGGCCAGCGACCAGCCCACCCAGGGGATGACCATGCTCCAGCCCTCCACGCAGCGCAGGCGGTAGATGCGCTCTTCCAGGGGGGCGAGCTTGAGCAGTTCGTCGAGGTCGAAGCGGCGCGGCTTCTTCACCTCACCCTCCACGCTCAACGTCCAGGGCCGGGTGACGAGCTTGCCGGCATGGCGGGCCGGGTCGGACTTGTCGGTGCCGAACTCGTAGTAGTTGTTGTAGGTGGTGGCGTCGCCATAGGCCGTGGGCTTGTCCATCACCACGGCGCCGGCCACGCTGCTGCGGCC
>JBJOKP010000269.1:0-4597 GCA_046046045.1 Pseudomonadota bacterium
CCGGGAAGCAGGCGCCGCTCAAGGCCAGCGGGGCGCAGTCAGCCGCGCCCTCGCCTGCCGCGGCACTGGCCGACGCGCCGGTGCCGGCCGTGGCTCCCACGCCAGCCGCCGCCCTGCCCGGGGCGGCTCCGGCAGCAGCGCCCCGTGCCGAGGCTTCCGCCGCCAAGGCCCACCACGTGGGCCGGCCGCAGACCGGCAAGGCCCGCAGCAAGGCCAAGGCAGGTGGGCCGAGCCGGCTCTTCGTGCTCGACACCAATGTGCTCATGCACGACCCGATGTCCCTGTTCCGCTTCGAGGAGCATGACGTCTACCTCCCCATGATCACCCTTGAGGAACTCGACGGCCACAAGAAGGGCATGAGCGAAGTGGCGCGCAATGCCCGCCAGGTGAGCCGCGAGCTCGACGCCCTGGCCACCGACGGCTCGCTCGACCCCAAGGCTGGCATCCCGCTGGCCAAGACCGGCCACCGCGAGGCCGGCGGCAAGCTCTACTTCCAGACCACCTTCGTCGAATACAAGCTGCCCGCCGGCCTGCCCCAGGGCAAGGCCGACAACCAGATCCTGGGCGTGGTGCAGACCCTGATCGAGCAGCAGCCCGGCCGCGAGGTGGTGCTGGTCTCCAAGGACATCAACATGCGCGTGAAGGCACGCGCCCTGGGCCTGGCCGCCGAGGACTACTTCAACGACAAGACGCTGGAAGACGGCGACCTGCTCTACACCGGCGTCATGGGCCTGCCGGCCGACTTCTGGGAACGCCACGGCAAGACCATGGAGAGCTGGCAGCAGGGCGGCGTCACCTACTACCGCATCAGCGGACCGCTGGTGCCTTCGCTGATGATCAACCAGTTCGTCTACCTGGAGAGCCCGGGCAATGCCCCGCTCTACGCCAAGGTGGCCGAGATCACCGGCAAGACCGCCGTGCTGCGCACCGTGAAGGACTACGCCCACGCCAAGAACGCCGTGTGGGGCGTGGCCGCGCGCAACCGCGAGCAGAACTTTGCGTTGAACCTGCTCATGGATCCGGAGTGCGACTTCATCACCCTCACCGGCACGGCCGGCACGGGCAAGACGCTGCTCACCCTGGCCGCCGCGCTCTCCCAGGTGCTTGATGAGCGGCGCTACAGCGAGATCATCGTCACCCGGGTCACCGTGCCGGTGGGCGAGGACATCGGCTTCCTGCCCGGCACCGAGGAGGAGAAGATGAACCCCTGGATGGGCGCGCTCGACGACAACCTCGAGGTACTGGCTCGCACCGACACGACGGCCGGGGAATGGGGCCGCGCCGCGACTCAGGAACTGGTGCGCAGCAAGATCAAGATCAAGAGCATGAACTTCATGCGCGGCCGCACCTTCCTCAACAAGTTCGTCATCATCGACGAGGCGCAGAACCTCACGCCCAAGCAGATGAAGACGCTCATCACCCGCGCCGGCCCGGGCACCAAGATCATCTGCCTGGGCAACCTGGCCCAGATCGACACGCCCTACCTGACCGAAGGCTCCTCGGGCCTGACCTTTGCCGTGGACCGCTTCAAGGGCTGGCCCCATGCCGGCCACATCACCCTGGCGCGCGGCGAACGGTCGCGCCTGGCGGACTTCGCCTCCGACGTCTTGTGAACCTGGCGCGGCGGCGCGGGGGAGCCCGCGCCGCTGCCGCCTCGGCGCTCAGCGCTTCAGGTCGTCGAAGAAGGCCTTGGGGCTGAACTCGCGGCCCAGGAAATCGCGCACCAGCAGGCCCGGATCGCGCTGGGCGCCCTGGGCCAGCACGGTGCGGCGGTAGCGCTGGCCGATGGCCGGGTCGAGCAGGTTGCCGCCATAGGCCGTGGCCATGTCCTTGGCCAGCACCAGGCTCCACAGGTAGCCGTAGTAGCCCGCGGCATAGCCGCTGGCGATGTGGCTGAAGCCGGCCGGGAACATGGTGCCCGCCACATGGCCCAGGGGCGTGGCGCCCTCCATGCGGGCCCACAGCGCCATGGGATCGGCCGCCTGGCCGTTGTAGAGCGCCATGTCATAGGCGGCATAGAGGCGCTGGCGGGCGGCGAACACGCCCTTGCCGTAGTGATGTGCCTCGGTGGCCTTGGCCAGCAGGTCGGCCGGCACCGGCTTGCAGCTCGGGCAGACCTGCTGGAACAGGGCCAGCACCTTGGGGTCGAAGGTCCATTCCTCCAGCATCTGGGAAGGTGCCTCGACGAAGTCGCGCTTCACGCTCGTGCCGGCCTGTCCCACATAGCGGGTGGCCGACAGATTGGTGTGCACCGAGTGGCCGAACTCGTGCAGCAGGGTCTCGAACTCGTCCAGGCTCAGGCCCTGGCGATTGAAGTTCACCACCAGCGCTGCCTGAGAGGTGCGACCGCGACCCGGAGCGCTGCCCCGAAAGGGCCAGACCGCCGCGTGGTTGTACTTGCCCTCGCGCGGATAGAGGTCCACATAGAGAGCGCCCAGCGCCTTGCCGCTGGCGACATCCCGCACCGTGTAGGCCCGCACGTCCGGATGCCAGGCCGGCGCACCCGCCACGCGCTCGTAGCGCACGCCCATGAGGGTTTCGACCAGCTTCATCACCACCTCGAGGCTGGCCTCGGGCGGCAGATACGGTCGGAAGGCCTCCTGGTCCACGCTGTAGCGGGCCTGGCGCACCCGCTCGGTGTAGAAGCTGACGTCCCAGCGTTCCAGCTTCACCCCCTCCAGCGGCTGACCCAGATGGTCGGCCTTGGCACGGCGCAGTTCCTCGATTTCCTGGCGCTCACGCACTTCCACGGCCTGCTGCACCGAATCCAGGAAGGCATTGGCCTTGGGCGCGCTGGCGGCCATGCGCCGCTGCAGCACGAAATCGGCATAACTCGGCTTGCCGAACAGGCCGGCGTATTCGGTGCGCAGGGTGACGATGCGCTTGAGCAGCTCGAGGTTGGCCGCACCCCCCTCGTTCTGCTTGGCGGTCCACAGGCGCTGGCGCGCAGCACCGTCGGTGGCGAGCTGCATCACCGGGCCATAGGTGGGATAGTCCAGGCCCAGCAGGCGGCGGCCCTGCTCGTCCTTGGGCGCCTTGCTCCACACGGCCTCGGGCACGCCGGCCAGTTCCGCCTCGGTGAAGGTGACCTGCACCTTGGCCTCGCGCACATTGGCGTCGAACTTCTGCTCCAGCGCCGCCAGCTCGTCGTTGATCTGCTTGGCCCGCGCGCGCTTGGCGCCCTGCAGTGCCGCCCCGCCGTCCTCGAAGCCCTCGAGGATGGAGCTGAGATAACCCGCATCGATCTCGTCGGCCGGCTTGATCCGGCGGGCCGCGGCATACAGCCGGGTGTTCTGGCCCAGGGCCGAGAAGAAGGCCTGCCACTTCAGCTGGCAGTCCTGGGCGGCGTCGCGGATGGCCTTGTCCGGGGCCACCGCCGTCATCAGGTCGTAGGGGCCAGAGCGGTCCTCGATCAGTTCGCCCAGGCGGTCATAGGCGGCCAGCCACTGGCCATCGGGCGCACGCTTTTCCAGCCTGGCCAGCTCCGCGCCGGCCTGGGCCAGACCGCGGCGGCAGTCCTGGGCCAGGGCCTCGGGCGAGGCTGGATTGCGCCAGGCCGGCCCGGGCAGGCCGGCGGCCAGGGCCGGTGTGTAAAGGCCGGCCTGCGACAGGGCAGCCAGCACCAGTGCGGCCAGCCAGCGCGAGCCGGCCGGCCTGACTTCGGTCTTCGACTTCATTGCGGTGATCTCCATGCGTCTAGTTCCCGTGCAATTGATCGGCAGTGGCAGGCAGGTGGTCAGGCCGCCACCTGCAGCCGTGGCACGGCGGCCAGCAGCTTTCTGGTGTAGGCCTCGGCCGGGCTGCCCAGCACGCGGTCGGCCGGGCCACTTTCCACCAGCCGGCCACGCTCCATCACCGCCACCTCATGGGCCAGGTACTCGACCACGCCGATGTTGTGGGTGATGAAGAGCAGGGCCACGCCGGTGCGGGCCTGCAGCTCGCGCAGCAGGTTGAGGATCTGGGCCTGCACCGACACGTCCAGGGCCGAGGTCGGCTCGTCGCAGACGATGAGGTCAGGCTCCACCGCCAGGGCACGGGCGATGGCGATGCGCTGACGCTGCCCGCCCGAGAACTCGTGTGGCCAGCGCTGCAGGGCATCGGCGCGCAGACCCACCTGCTCCACCAGCTGGGCCACGCGCTCGCGCCGGGCACCCGCGTCCAGCTCGGGGCGCAGCGCCATCAGGCCTTCCTCCAGCACCTCGGCCACGCGCATGCGCGGGTTGAGCGAGCCGAAGGGGTCCTGGAAGATCATCTGGATGCGGCCGCGGGCGCGCCGCAGGGCCTCACCCTGCAGCTCGAAGAGGTTGGCGCCGTCCAGGCGGGCGGCGCCCTCGATCTCGGCCTGCCCACGCAGCAGCTGGGTCACGGCCTTGCCCAGGGTGGTCTTGCCGCAGCCCGATTCACCCACCAGGGCCAGGGTGCGGCCGGCCGGGATGGCCAGGCTCACGCCGTCCACCGCGGTGAACTCGCCGATGCGCCGCTGCAGCACCGGGCTGCGGCGCACGAAGCGCACCCGCAGCTGCTCGACCGAGAGCAGCACCTTGGGTGCGGCGTCCGGCGTCGCCGCGGCGGAGGACAGGCCGCCCTCGCCACCACT
>JBJOKP010000270.1:0-4590 GCA_046046045.1 Pseudomonadota bacterium
CCCGCGTCTTCATCGACGTGGCAAAGCATGGCGAGGGCCGCTGCCCCTATTGCGGCACGGTCTACCGCCTGGCAGCGGGTGAACACCTGCACGGCGGGCATTGAGTCCGCGTCGGGGCCTCGAGTCGTCCGGGGGTGATCCGGTCGAACCAGTGGTGAGGCGACGATGACATCCCAGGACGAGCCGGCCAGCGGCGTTCCCAGTCCGGCCAGCGAATTGCCCGCTGCGTCAGGGGCCGGTGTCGGCATGTCCGCGGCAGACATGGGCATGGCCGCTCTGGCTGGGCTGCCGGGGGTGGTGATGCGTTTCATCCAGATCCCGGGCAAGCGGGGGCGTTTCGACTACGTCAGCCCGCGCGCCCAGGCCGTGTTGGGCGTGAGTGCCCGGCAGCTCATGCAAGATGCTCTCGAGGGCTATGGCCGCGTCGACCAGGACGACCTGTCTGCCCTCATCGTGCAGGCGGCTGACGCCGTGGTGACCGGTCGCCCTCTGGTTGCTGAACTGCGCATGGCCCGCGCCGACGCCGCGCCGCTGCGACTGCGGGCCCATGGCAATGGGCGGGCCGCCGACGATGGCAGCGTCTGCTGGGACCTCTACCTTGAGGCACTGCCCGCAGCAGCATCAGCGCCCGCACAAGCTGCTGTGGAGGCCGGCCCGCCCAGATCGGCAGCCCGGCCAGGTGATGTGCGGGTCGACCTGCTGGCCAGGGTGCATCACGAACTGCGCAATCCGCTCGACGCCATCCTGACCTTCGTCCGTCTGCTGGCCGATGATCCGGTGGAGCCACCCACCGACAGCCAGCGCGCCCGCCTGACCCGCATCCAGGATGCGGCCGACCAGCTCCAAGGCATGTTGGGCGACCTGCTCGATCTCTCGCACCGCGATGCCATGAAGGCCAGCCTGTGGTGCGAGCCCGTGGCCCTGGACCAGGTGGTCCGCCACTGCTGCGACGTGTTGCGGCCGCTGGCCGATAGCCTGGGCGTCGAGTTGCTGGATGGCGACCTTCCCGTCCTCAAGGTGCATGTGGACCGCCTGCGTCTGCAGCAGATCCTGCTGGCGCTGCTGGGCAATGCCATCAAGTTCAATCGCCCACAGGGCTGGGTGCGCCTGCAGGCCGGTGGTCAGGCCGAGACAGGCGAGGGCTGGATCGAGCTGCTGGACAGCGGCCCAGGCTTTGGCCCGATGGCCCTGGCGGCGGCCGGGCTGACCCTGGACGGGCGGGACGACCCGTCGCTACGCCGAATCGCCGGGGCGCCGCAAGCCCTCTCCGACGCCTCGGCCGTCTCGCTGGCGGGCGGGCTGGGCATAGGCCTGGCGCTGTCCAACCTCCTGGCTGATGCCATGGGCGGGCGCCTGGAATTGGCCAACTGTCCGCCCTACGGGGCCCAGGTGCGCCTGGTGCTGCCGCTGGCGCCGGCCTGAACCCGGCTTTTGGCCGCCGAGCAGGCCCATTCGGCCCAGTAGACCCATCAGGCCCATCAGGCCCATCAGGCCCATCAGGCCCATCAGGCCTATCAGGCCTATCAGGCCTATCAGGTCGGGCGACCGGGTCAGGTGATCGTCCGTCAGGGCCGGATGCGGCCGGTCGAGACGATGGGGCCGCTCGGGCTGCCGGTGGCCGAGCCGCCGCGCAGCTCCAGGCTGAGCGCAAAGCCCACGGTCTCGTCCAGCAGATGACGGCGCTGCACCTGGCTGGGCCGGTGGGCCGACACCAAGCCCAGTGAACGCACCATGTTCTGTTCGCCCAGCTGCCAGAGCTCCAGCTCGTGCTGGGCATCCACCGTCACGCCGCCCAGAGGCGCCAGCACCAGGCTGCGGCCGTCACCGGCCACGCTGATGACGAAGCTGGGCGGGCCGCTGGACTGGGACAGCACCACCACGACGGGACTGGCATCTGCCCGCGGCGCCAGGCGCAGCACAGCCACGGCCAGCAGGCCCAGCACCAGCAGGGTCAGGGCGATGAGGCCCAGCCGGCGCAGCGGCTGGCCGACGGGCGGCCGGGCGGCCTGGGCCGGACGCGAAGGGTTGAGCCCGGCCGGGCGTTCGAACAGGCGCTCCTCGATGCGTAGCCAGACATGCGCCGCCGGCTGCACCGGCGGCACACTGGCGGCAAGGGGCGTGAGCACCTCCTGCCAACGTGCCACGGCCTGGCGCAGTACCGGGTGGGCCGGTAGCAGGTGCTCGAAGCGGCGACGGGCAGCACCCCGCAGGGTGCCCAGCACATAGTCGGCCGCCAGTCGGTCGGCGCGTTCGGGCAGGCTGTAATCCATGAAGTCGGGGGCAGGGGGGCGGCGCGGGTGACGGCTTCAGAGGCCGTCGGTGCGGCGCTCCAGGCAGGCGCGCAGGGTCAGCAGGCCACTGCGTAGCCAGGACTTCACGGCCTCAGGCGACTGGTGGAGGTGTTCGGCCACCTCGGTGTGGCTGAGGCCGTGGTAGTAGGCCAGGGCCAGGCTTTGCTGCTGTTCGGTGGTGATGGAGTGCAGGCAGCCGCGCACGGCGCGGGCCAGCATGGCCGCGCCCAGCAGTTCGGGCGGCGGGCTGGTATCGGCGGCGAGTTCGTCACGGCCGTGACGGCTGGTCCGCCCGGCCAGCATCTGCACCAGCAGGGCGGGGTCACGGCGGCGCAGAGCCTCATGGCTGCGCTGTCGGGCCAGGGCCATCAGCCAGATCATGGGGGGCATGTGGGCTGATTCATAACTGCCCGCCTGCCGCCAGACCGCCAGATAGATGTCCTGCAGCACGGCCTCGGCCAGCCCCGGGTCGGGCAGCAGGCGCAGGACGAGGCCCATGACCTGGGCGCTGGTGCGCTCGTAGCAGCGGGTGAAGGCTGCCCGGTCACCCTGGGCGACGCGGTTGAGCAAGTCGGCCAGTTCCTGGTTGCTCGGCCCGGGCCCTGCGGCTGTGCCAGCCCGGGCCGAGAGCGGCTGGGTGGCATGCAGGAGGGGTGGGCTGGCGGAAGGGGTGGGGGCGGTGGCCATGTCGGCGGGGAATGCGGGGTCCGGGCGAGTCCCGGAATGATCAAATCATTCTAGGTGCGGCTGCGTAGAATCCCGCCACCATGCCGAGCCAGAACGAATTCGTCCTCACCCTGTCCTGCAAAGATACCAAGGGCATCGTCCATTCCGTGGCCGGCCTGCTGTTTCAGGCAGGCTGCAACATCATCGATTCGCAGCAGTTCGGCGATGTCAGCTTCGATGACGCCACGGGCCTGTTTTTCATGCGGGTGCATTTCGAGGCGCCCGCCCAGCTGGCCGACGTGCCCACGCTGGACCGCCTCTTCGCGCATGTGCGCGAGCAGTTCGGCATGCAGGCGCAATTCCATCAGCTGCAGCGCCGCTCGCGCCTGCTGCTGCTGGTGAGCAAGCACGGGCACTGCCTCAACGATCTGCTGTTCCGCTGGAAGAGCGGCCAGCTGGAGGCCGACATCGTGGCCGTGGTCTCCAATCATCCGGATTACGCCGAGCTCTGCGCCAGTTTCGGCATTCCCTTCCACCACCTGCCCCTGCCGACCGGCTCTGATGCCGCCACCAAGCGTGCCCAGGAAATGCAGATCGAGGCCCTGATCGAGCGCGAAGGCATAGACCTGGTGGTGCTGGCGCGTTACATGCAAATCCTCTCGCACGATTTCTGCGAGTTTCTGGCTGGCCGCGCCATCAATATCCACCACAGTTTCCTGCCCAGCTTCAAGGGTGCCAAGCCGTATTACCAGGCGCATGAGCGCGGGGTGAAGTTGATCGGCGCCACGGCCCACTACGTGACCGCCGAACTCGACGAAGGCCCCATCATCGAGCAGGACGTGGAGCGGGTGCGCCACACCCTCTCGCCCGAAGATTTCACCGCCGTGGGCCGGGACGTGGAATGTGTGGTGCTGGCCCGCGCGGTGCGCTGGCATGTGCAGCACCGCGTGCTGCTCAACGGCCGCAAGACGGTGGTGTTCGAATGAGGCCGGTCGGCTCGCGCTGATCCACCCCGCTTCACCCCGACCTGCCGGCCCCGCGATGGCAACCCGTCCGACCCCGCCCCTGCCTCTGCTGGCCACGGCCGACGACTGCGAGGCCCAGTTCTACGAGGCCCTGCAGCAGGCTGATCTGACGCGCCTGATGGCGCTCTGGGCTGACGAGGAAGACATCGCCTGCATCCACCCCGGCGGCCTGCGCCTGGTGGGTGCGGCCCTGATCCAGGCCAGTTTTGCCGAGATCTTCAACCAGGGCGCCATCGACTGCCGCCCGGTGGACGTGCGCCGGGTCAGCGCTAATGGCGTGGCGGTTCACACCCTCTCTGAAGAGGTGCGGGTGATGTCCGAGGACGGGCCGCAGGTGGGCCATGTGCTGGCCAGCAATGTCTATGTGCAGACCCCGCTGGGCTGGCGCATCGTGCTGCACCACGCCAGCCCGGGCCTGCTGCAGGAGGGGGGCGGCAGCCCGGCCTCGACCCGGCTCGACGCCGGCATGACGCTGCATTGAGGCCAGGGCGAGCGTGCGCGACATGAGCGGTCGGCCCGCCTTGCCGGCCGACCTGATCACTTTTCTGCACGAGCCCGAGGCCCTGCGCCACTCGGTACTGCAAGCCCTGGGCCCGGCGCCGGCCTGG
>JBJOKP010000271.1:0-4586 GCA_046046045.1 Pseudomonadota bacterium
GGCGAATCCTAGAAGCAGCTTTTGCATGATTGATGTTGACGGATGAGAGATGAAACCACGCCGAATCGAGTCAGATCCTGCGAATTGGTCTCATGATGAGAATTGCGCGCTTACGGTTGTCTTGCAAAGCTGGGACTTGGCGGCAGGAGTCGAGCAAGTCATGCTGCGTTGCACAAACTGACTGTGTTGGCGAAAATGACAATCGTTGTCATTTGGCCCTGACTGATGTGGTCGTGGTGACTCTGAGAGTGGGTTGGCTCATGTTGAGTCAACAGAATCGAGGACCGCTTGCACGGCAATGTGGGCCACGCCGAAGAGACGCAAGTGGTGACAGGCAACACGGGACTTTTCGACCAAGCCGCAAGCTAGTCTGCGCGAAGGCTAAGTCACGGTTATTTGGTTCTCTTGGTTCGATTCCTGCTTCGGGACGTGATCACCTTTTTGGTAAAGCTGTGCCAGACGACGTAGGAATGAGACGCACTTGGGATCTGGACACCAGGCCGGCAGCTCGGGGCGGAACGCAATGAGTGCCCTTCCTGGGAGTCCGATTGCGCAGGCGCAGACCCAACTGCCCTGGCTGGTGCCAGCCACCAGCCTGGGCCTGCGTCGCCTGGGCCTGCTGCCTGCCCTGCTCGGCGGGCCAGTTGCGGTGGGTTTCTGGCCTGGGCCCGGGCGCTGGATCGGCTGGGGACGCAAGCCCAGTGCCCGCATCGCGGCGCGTTGGGCGGCCTGGGGTGGCGGGCAGGCGGTGCAACTTGAGGACGGTTTCCTGCGGTCACTGGGCACCGGTCGCACCCATCCGCCGCTGTCCATCGTGATCGACCCGGTCGGCATCTACTACGACAGCACCCGGCCCAGCGCGCTGGAGCAGTTGCTGCAATCTGGGGATGATCTGGTCGGCGAATCCGCCGCTGAGCTGCAGCGTGCCCGCCAGACCATCGTGGCCCGTCACCTGAGCAAGTACAACCATGCGCCCGACTGGTCCGGGCCGCCGTCGCCGGCGCCCGGCGTACCGGGCCGTCGCAATGTGCTGGTCATCGACCAGACCGCCGGTGATCTCAGCGTGGAGCTGGGCGGCGCGGATGCGCGGACCTTCGAGCACATGCTGCAGGCCGCGCTGGACGAGAACCCCGAGGCCATCGTCTGGGTGAAGACCCATCCCGAGGTGAGTGCGGGCCAGAAGCGCGGCTATCTCACTGGCGTGACGCCTTCCGAACGCATCCAACTGCTGACCGAGCCCTGGAGCCCGCAGAGCCTGTTCGTCCACATGGACCGTGTCTACGCGGTCAGCTCGACGATGGGTTTCGAAGCCCTCCTGGCCGGTGTGCCGGTGAGCTGTTTCGGCCTGCCCTGGTACGCCGGCTGGGGGGTGACGGATGACCGCCTTCGCTGTGCCCGGCGCACCCTGCATCGCACGGTCGACGAGCTGTTCGCGGCCGCCTATGTGCACTACAGCCGCTATCTCGATCCGGTCACCCGTTCGGCAGGCACGCTCTTCGACGTGATCGACTGGCTGGTGCGTCAGCGCGAGGCCCTGCTGCGCTGGCCGATGCACGGGCAGCCGGTGCGGCGCGGCCGCGTGATCGGGGTAGGCTACAGGCGCTGGAAGCAGGCCAATGTCAGCCCACTGCTGGGCGTGTCACCAGCGCAGTGGGCCTTCGTGCCGGATGTCGATGCCGCCCGGGCGCTGGCGCCGCAGCCCCAGGATCAGCTGCTGGTCTGGGGCGGGCGGCCGCCTGCGGCCCTGCAGCAGCTGGCGACTGACAGCGGCTGCGAACTATGGCGGATGGAGGATGGTTTCCTGCGCTCGGTGGGACTGGGTTCCGACCTCATCCGGCCGCACTCCCTGGTGCTGGATCGACGGGGCATCTATTTCGATCCGAGCCAGCCGTCCGACCTTGAGCTGCTGCTGGCCACGGCGGATTTCTCCGCCGAGGAGCTGGCCACAGCGGCACGCGTGCGAGAGCTGATCAAGCGGCACGGCCTCACCAAGTACAACCTTGAGCCGCGCGAACCGGTGGACTGGCCCTCGACCGGACGGCGCGTGGTTCTGGTGCCGGGCCAGGTCGAGGATGACGCCTCCATCTTGCTGGGCTGCACGGAGGTGCGCACGAATGCCGACCTGCTGCGCGCGGCGCGGCGTGCGGCGCCAGACGCCTTCATCGTCTACAAGCCCCACCCGGACGTGATGAGTGGCAACCGACGCGGGGCACTGGAGGCCACCCGGCATCTGGCGGATCAAGTCGAGACGCGGCTGTCGGTCATCAGCTGTATCGAGGCCTGTGACGAAGTCCACACCATGACCTCGCTTACAGGATTCGATGCGCTTCTGAGAAATAAGAGGGTGTTTACCTATGGTGTTCCGTTCTATTCTGGTTGGGGCTTGACACAGGATAGGGCGCACGGCGTGCCTGCTCTGGCCCGTCGCAAGCGCCGGCTTTCCCTCGATGAGCTGGTGGCTGGAACGTTGTTGCGCTACCCGATCTACTGGGATTGGGAGCTGCGTGGATACACCACCTGTGAGGCTGTGCTCATGACTCTTGTCCGCATTCGTACTGACTTGGAGCTATCCGGCGGATTGGAACGCTTGCGCAGCGGCTTTGTGCGTCGGCAGTGGCGCAAGCTGGTCATACTGACCGCCAACTGGAAGGGGGCCTCGGCATGAGCTGCAGGCCTATGCTTTCGACGGCGTCAATCTGGGCGGGTGTCATCGTCGACCTGGGGGTCGTGTGATGCTGAACCGGGACCTGGGCCAATTCGCTGGCAAGCGCGTGCTCCTGCTGCAAGGGCCGGTCGGGCCCTTCTTTGCTCGCCTGGCAGCTGATCTCCGGCAGGCCGGTGCACTGGTGACCAAGGTCAACTTCAACCTCGGCGACTGGTGGTTCTACAGCAAGGACGCCCTGAACTACCGTGGTCGCATGGAGCATTGGCCAGCTTGGCTGGAGGCGTTGCTGAAAGACCGCGAAATTGACCTCATCTTCCTCTTCGGTGACTGCCGGCCGATCCACCAGGCGGCACGCCAGGTGGCTGCGCAGCGTGGCATCGAGGTAGGCGTTTTCGAGGAAGGTTACGTGCGGCCAGACTATGTGACCCTGGAGCGGCACGGGGTGAACGGCTATTCGACCCTCTCGCGCCTGGCCGAGACCTATGAGGCCGATGTCGAGGAATGCATGCCCAACCAGGCTGTTGGCAATGCCTATTGGCTGATGGTCTGGTTCGGTTTCCTGTACTTTGCCCTGGGAGCGCTTGGACGGCCCATATTCCCGCACTATCTTCATCACAGGCCGCTCAGCTGGCGCGAGGGCTGGCCCTGGATCCGTTCGGCGTGGCGCAAGCATTTCTATCGCTGGCTTGAGCGCGGTCAGCAGCACTACCTGACCCATGAGGCGAGCCGGCGATTTTTCCTTGTGCCCCTGCAGGTGCACAACGATGCCCAGGTGAAGGTGCACAGCCCCGTGCAGGCGGTCTCGCGTTTCGTTGCGCAGACCGTGGAGTCCTTTGCCGCCCACGCCCCGAAGGAGTCCGTGCTGGTCTTCAAGCACCATCCCATGGACCGTGGCTATTCCGACTACCGGCAGGCCATCACTCTCCTGGCGGCCCAGCACGGCATCAGCAACCGGGTGCGCTACATCCATGATCAGCATCTGCCCACATTGCTGGACCATGCGCGAGGCGTGATCGTCATCAACAGCACGGTGGGGCTCTCGGCCATTCACCACGGCGCCCCCACGCTGACTTGCGGCAATGCCTTGTATGACATGCCGGGCCTGACCTTCCAGGGCACGATGGCACAGTTCTGGAATCAGGCCGAGTGCAGCCAACCCGACCGCGAGCTCTACAACCGTTTCCGCCGCCATCTCATCTTTCGCACACAACTGAATGGCAGCTTCTATCGCCGCCTGAAGTCGCGTGGCACGGTCGGCGGGCTACTCTGGGGCGATCGCTCACCAGCGATCGATTCGGTCTACCCGCTGGCCCAGGTGGTGTTCCGCATGGCGCCTGACATCGACAGCCAGCCCGCGGTGTCTCCGCTGGCGGCCTCCAGTCAGGCTGCAGAAGCCAAGCCCGAACTCGTCTTCGGCGCCTGAGCATCCGGAAGGCTTTGGGCGAGCAGGTCAGTTGTGGGCCTGCTTCCCTGGATTCCGGCCACGGCCAGCATCTGGGCCACGACTGACACCGCGATCACCTCGGGTTCCTTGCCCGCTAGGCCTGGCAGGCCGATGGGGCAGGTGAGCCGCGCCAGAGCCTCTTCAGGCACGCCACGCTGCTCGTAGCGGTGCATGAAGCGCGCGCGCTTGGTGGCGCTGCCGATGAGGCCGCAGTAGGCGAAATCCCTGCGGCGCAGGATGGCATCAGTGATGCGCAGGTCCAGCTCGTGGCTGTGGGTCAGCACGAGAAAGAAGCTGCCTGGTGGGGCATGCGCCACCTCGGCCACGGGTTCATCCGTGGCCACCACCTGGATGTGGGGCGGCAACTGAGTCGAGGCAGGAAACTCCGCCTCACGCTCGTCCACCCAGTCCACCCCGCAGGGCAGGCCGGCAAGCAGATGCACGATGGCGCGGCCCACGTGGCCGGCGCCGTGCAAC
>JBJOKP010000272.1:0-4583 GCA_046046045.1 Pseudomonadota bacterium
CGACGAGTTGCCGTGACCACCGTCTACCTGCTGGACGTCAACGTCCTCATCGCCTTGGTCGACCCGGCGCACATCCAGCACGACCAGGCGCATGAGTGGTTTGCTCAGGTGGGACACAAGGCTTTCGCGACGTGCCCGCTCACCGAGAACGGCCTCATTCGCATCGTTGGGCATCCGAGGTATCCCAATTCGCCCGGGCCGCCGAGTGCAGTCCTCCAGGCGCTGATCGCGATTCGCGGACTGGCCGGCCACCACTTCTGGCCGGACGATCTGAGCATTGCCGACGCAGCGTTTTTTGCGCCGGAACTGCTTTCGAGCCACTCGCGCGTCACGGACAGCTATCTGCTCGCGCTGGCCCATGCCAAGGGCGGCTACCTCGCCACCATGGACCAGAAACTCGCCACCGAGGTGGTGCCGGGAGGCAGGCGGGCACTGGCGCTCCTACCGGCGCGCTGAAGCTTCTGGAGATACCCCGCAAGGTCATTGACCTCTGGGGACATCTTCCTGGCCATCGTGGCCGAAAGAACGGCTCGCAGGCTGCGGCCCTCGCCGCGTCACCTCACGCCGCATGCCCTTCCAGCAAATGCCCGGCGCCGTCGTATTGCGCCAGGGTCTTTTCCAGCCAGGGCAGGGCTTCCTTGAGCTGGGCGGCCAGGGTGTAGGGCGGGTTGATGACGAAGACGCCGCTGCCGACCAGGCCGAAGCCCTGGGCGTCGGGCGGTTGCACGCTCAGGCGGGCGTGGAGCCAGCCCTTGGGGGCGGCGGCCTTGAGGCGGCGGGGCAGGTCCACGGCTTCGCGGCGGCTGACCTGGGGGTACCAGATGACGAAGACGGTGGTGGCCATGCGCTCCAGGCCTTCGCGGATCGCCGTGATGAGCTTGCCGTAGTCGGCCACCAGTTCGTAGGACGGGTCCATCAGCACCAGGGCGCGGCGGCTGGGGCTGGGCAGTTGTGAGCGCAGGGCGGCAAAGCCGTCGGCCTTGTGCAGCATCACCTGGCGGCGGCCCTCGACCTGCTGGGCCAGCAGGCGGTGGTCGGTGGGGTGCAGCTCGTAGAGCTTGAGTTCGTCCTCGGGGCGCAGCAGGCGCTGCACGATCTCGGGCGAGCCGGGGTAGAGGTGGAGCTGGCTGCGCGGGTCGGCCGCGCCGGGCACCGGCGGGTTGGCGGCCTTGACGGCCTTGAGGTAGTCCTGCACCGCATGGGGCAGGCCGGCGCCGGGGGCGCGCCACACGCGGTCGATGCCCTGCAGGTATTCGCCCTTCTTCACCGCCTCGGGCGAGGCCAGCTGGTAGAGGCCGGCGCCGGCATGGGTGTCGATGACCCGCAGCGCCTTGTCCTTGGTGGTCATGTACTTGAGCACCTGGATGAGCACCAGGTGCTTGAGCACATCGGCATGGTTGCCGGCATGGAAGGCGTGACGGTAGGCGAGCATGGGCAGGAGGGCCGCAGGCCGCCACAGGCAGCACCGCAGTGAAGAGGGAAGAAGGCGCGACGAGCAAGGACGGCGCGGGCGTGAGCCAACACGCCGGGCCCGATGGCCGGATGGCCGGACCGCCGCGGCGCGGATTGTCGCTGCCGCCACCTTGCGGCGCGGCGTATCCCTCGGGCGACCCGCGCCAGCTGAGCTGGCGCCGCCTCAAGGCGGGCCGGACCCAGCCGGGACAGGTCATGCAGGCCACGCCCTGCCCTGACCCGCCGGCATCATCCCCTTCAGCCTGCCTGCCAGGGCAACGGCAGCCCGGCCGCGCGTTCGATGATCTCGCCGGCCGCCAGGCAGCGGTCCTCGCGGAAGCGGGTGGCGACCAGCTGCACGCCCATGGGCCAGCCTTCGGCCGTGCGGCCGGTGGGCACGGCCAGGCCGGGCAGGCCCATCATGGCCGTGCCCAGCAGAGGGCTCTGGGCTTGCAGCAGGGTCTGCACCTGGGCCGGGTCACCCACATCGGCATCGATGGGGAAGGCCGGCTGCCAGCTCACCGGCATGAGCAGCACATCGAACCGATCCTCGAGAAAGACCGACCAGGCACGGCAGACATCGAAGCGGCGCAGCTCGGCATCGAGCAGGGCGCCCGCGTCCAGGGGCGGCTGGCCATGCAGATAGCCACGCAGGGCCGAGCGCACGCCCGCGTCGCCATGCTGCTCGATCAGCGGCTGGGCGCTGTGGCGCAGGTCGGCGTTGACGAGCTGGCGCCACAGCGCCGCGCCTTCCTCGAAGTGGGGCGGCTCGGCCTCCTCCACCTCGCAGCCGGCCTGAGCCAGCCAGTGCGCGGCCTGCTGCAGGGCCTTACGGACGGCGGGGTGGGCGTCGTAGGCCGGGTGCTGCTGGAAGAGGGCGACGCGCAGCGGCCGGCCGGCGCGGCCGAGGTCGGCATGTTCCAGCGGCGCGGGTGTCCATTGCGGATCGACCGCGCTGCCGCGGGCCATGACCTGCAGGGCCAGGCGGGCATCCGCCACGCTGCGGGTGAGCGGGCCCTGCACCGACATCTGCTGGTTGCTCAAGGTGCGGCCCGGAGCGCTGGGCTTGTACGAGGGCACGCGGCCGGCCGTGGTGCGCAGACCCACCACGCCGCAGCAATAGGCCGGGTGACGGACCGAGCCGCCGTAGTCGTTGCCATGGGCGATGGCCCCCATGCCGGTGGCCACGGCCACCGCCGCGCCGCCGCTGGAGCCGCCGGGCGTGCGGCTGGCGTCATGCGGGTTGAGGGTGCGGCCGTGCAGGTCGTTGTCGGTGAACCAGCGCAGGCTGAAGGCCGGGGTGTTGCTGCGGCCGACGATGACCGCGCCGGCCACGCGCAGATTGGCCACCACGGGCGCGTCTTCCCGCGCGATGCGGTCACGCGCGGCGACCACGCCATCGGTCGTGGCATGGCCGGCCATGTCGACGTTGACCTTCACCGTCACCGGCACGCCATGCAGGGGGCCGAGCAGATCGCCGCGGGCCTGGGCGCGATCGGCCTCATCCGCGGCGGCCAGGGCCTCGTCCGCACACACCTCGGCCAGGGCGTTGAGGCGTGGGTTCACCGCGGCGATGCGGTCCAGCACGCTCTGGGTGGCGGCGCGGGCACTCAGTTCACCTTGGCGGATGCCGGCGGCCAGGGCCAGGGCGTCGAGCTGCCAGGGGGCAGCGGCAGCGACGGGACGTGATGAGGACGAGGTCATGGCGATCTCCTGGCCGCAGGGGCTGGCCAGCCGACGGGCTGGCCACGGGCTCACTGAGCTTCGAGCTTGATGCTCTTGCCGATGGCGCGGAAGCGTGCGGTCTGCTTCTCGTAGTCCTTCTGCGCCTCGGCCACGCTCATCATGGGCGGCACGCGGCCGCCCAGGTCCTCAAGCTTCTTGCGGGCCTCGGGGTCGGTCATGGCGCCGGCCAGGGCCTTGTTGAGCAGGGCCACCACCGGCTCGGGCGTGGCCCGGGGCACGAAGTAACCGGTCCAGGCGCTGTAGGCGAAGTCCTTCACGGCCTTGCTCTCGTTCACCGTGGGGTACTTCTCCAGGAACCTGGCCTCGGGCTTGCCCGGTTCAGCCATCGTGGCCAGCACCTTGAACATGCCCTGGTCGACCATGCCGGGCAGGCGCGAGTCGACCACGAAGAAGGCCAGGTCCACCACGTTGCCACCCATGTCCTGCAGCATGGGGGCGCCGCCCTTGTAGGGCACATGGGTCATGGGCGCGCCGATGAGGTGGGCGAAGTGTTCACCCAGCACGTGATAGAACGAGCCCACGCCGACGCTGCCATAGGTGAGCGGCCGGCCCTCGGCGGCAGACTTCTTGGCCAGCGCCACCAGTTCGTCGATGGTGTTGGCCGCCAGGCCCTTGCGGGCGATCACCGCCATGGGGAAGCTGCCGATGATCTGCACCATGCGCCAGTCCTCGCTCCTGTACTTCACCGCGTGCATGGCCAGCGGCGCCAGGATGAGCTCGTTGGGCGAGCCCTGGTAGACCAGGCCGCCATCCGCCGGGGCGCCCAGCACCCGCTGGGCAGCGATGGAGCCGGCCGCACCGCCGACGTTGTCGACGATGACCATCTGGCCCAGCTGCTTGCCCAGGGGCTTCTCGACCATGCGGGCGATGACGTCCGAGAGGCCGCCAGCCGGGTAGGGCACCATCAGCGTGAGCGGCTTGCCCGCGGGCAGCACACCTGCCGCGGGCGATGCCTGGGCCTGCACGCGCGCCGGCAGGAGACCCAGGCCCAGCCCCAGCCCGAGCAGGGCGGTGCTGGTCAGGACAGCCGCCAGGGCGCGGCGGGCAGGGCGGAAGGCGGCGACAGGCAGATGGGCAGGGCACATGGGGGAGGTCTCCGGAGTCCGGCCCGGTGCGTTCTGCCCGGGCCGTGGTGGTTGATGCTGAAGATCAATGTAGGCAGGCCCACAACCCAAGTCCAATGCATTGTTCTTTGCAGAAACATGCGGCAGCCTCATGCATGATTGCCCATCATGACCCTGGTCCAGCTCCGTCACCTCGTCGCCCTGGCCGAGACCGCCTCCTTCAGCAAGGCCGCCGCGCGGGTGCACCTCACCCAGCCGGCGCTGTCGCGCAGCATCCAGGCCCTGGAAGAGGAGCTGGGCCAGGCCCTGGTCGACCGCATC
>JBJOKP010000273.1:0-4578 GCA_046046045.1 Pseudomonadota bacterium
CCGGCGGCGGCACTCAGGGCACCCTCCTCGAAATCTTGCAGGCGGCGCTGGGCCTCGGGCGCGAACCACAGGCGCGAGCGGCCACCCAGGCCGTCGAAGCGGGCCTCGGCACGGAACTGGCGCAGGGCGGACTGTTCGGCCAGCAGGCCGCGGTTGAGGCGGGTGTAGATGAAGCGGCCGATCACCCCGCTGGCCGCCACCACGACCATGCTCCAGAGGGCGACGGCGGCATTGGTCGAGCCCGTGCGGAAGGTGCAGTGGATGAGGATGAGCAGCGGCCCACCGATGCCCAGCATCATGTGGCCCCAGAGCCAGAACTTCACCTTGCCCCAGCCCTGCATGAACTTGACGTACTTGCGCAGCGGGTAGACCAGCAGGATGAGCATCATCATGCCGCCCACCACGCCGATCCAGTAGCCGACGTCGTCACCCGGCTCGAACAGGCCGGTGCGCGATACCTTCCAGGATGCGCCGAGCAACAACCCGAGCACGGCATAGACCAGCCAGGCGCTGCGGCGGCGGGCATCGGACGCAGAGGAATCCCGGCGCGAGGCCGGGGCGTCGCCGACCTGGGCGGATCGACCGCCGGTCAGCGCATTCACGGTGGAACTCGGAGTGGCCATGGTGTTGAAGGTGGTCCAGATAAATATGGAACTATTTCCCATTGATAGTACAGAAGCACCCTTAGCGCGGCCTTAAGTCGGGGGTTACGACGAGTAAGGACCGACCCTTCCCATTCACCATGTTGCGATGGCAGCCCGGGCCGTGATCGTTAAAAAAGCACGTCTCCGGATGGGCCTCTTTTCCAGGCCGTTCATAGGAGAAGAACTGGAATTGAGTGGCGCAGGCGGATGCTGCACTGCAGCAACCCGGTGTCTGTCGCCGCCTGCAACAGGCGCCTGCGGCCTCGTTGCCGCTGGTTTCACACCCCCCTCAAGCGCGGGGGAGGCCGTTGGACGAGATTCCCGGCCTTGCCACAGCACCAGGCGGTCCGGGCGTGAAAGCTGGCGCAAGGTTGGCCTCCCTATAATTCCGTGCTTTTTGTTGCGCGGCCGGCGTTTGCGGTGGCCGCCCACCTGGCTCCAGCAGGCTTGCGGCCCTCGCGCCACGGGCAGACCGGAACCAGGCCCCGCCACGACAGCCCAGCGGCCCGAGCAGTGGCCCAACCCAACGAGGATTTCATGAGCGACGCAGGACATTCCGCTGACCACGAAGAAGGCCACGAGAGCCTCATCAAGACGCCCAACCAGTTGATCGCCGCGGTGGTGGCCGCCTTTGTCGTGCCCATCCTGGCCATCGTGCTGCTGGTCAAGAACGTCGGCGCCGACAAGCGTGAAGGCGCGGGCGTGGACGCCATGAGCGCCGAGGCCATCGCCGCCCGCATCCAGAAGGTGGGCGCGGTGCAGATCAAGCTCGAAGGCGGCCCCACCAAGTCGGGCGAAGACGTCTTCAAGGCCCAGTGCACGGCCTGCCACGGCGCCGGCCTGGCCGGTGCGCCCAAGCTCGGCGACGCCGGTGCCTGGGGTCCGCGCGTGGCCAAGCCCTTCGCCGAACTGCTGAACTCCGCCCTCAAGGGCAAGGGCGCCATGGGTGCCCAGGGTGGCGGCGACTTCAGCGACTTCGAGATTTCCCGCGCCGTGGTCTACATGGCCAACGCCGGCGGTGGCAAGTTCGAGGAACCCAAGGCGCCTGCCGCTGCCGCTTCGGCACAGTAAGACGCGCAGGCGCCTGTCGCCAGGCGCCTGCCTGGCTGCAGGTGATGGGGCGGTCCAGACTACCGTCTAGCGACCGTCCGGACCACCGTTCAGGCATGGAGAAGGGCCGATCCTGGCAACAGGGTCGGCCCTTCTGTCTTTGGCGCTGCCTGCAGCCCCACCGCGGGGCCAGGGGTGATCAGGCGCTGCGGCGGTAGGGTTCCTCGAAGTCGAGGAAGTCCCGTTCGGCCAGGGCATCGGCCATCCAGGCGGCCACGCTGGGACGGGCCACCAGGCGGGCGGCGTAGGCGGCGATCTCGGCCGGCAGCGGCAGGCCATAGGTCCGCATGCGCATGACCACCGGAGCGAAGAAGGCGTCGATGACGCTGAACGCCGCGCCGCCCAGCCAGGGCCCGCCGAAATCCTGCAGGCAGTCGCCCCAGGCGGCACAGAGACGCGACAGGTCGGCCTTCACGCCCGGCTGCTCGGCCAGCACGCGGGCGCCGACCTCGGGCAGGCTGGCCTCGATGTTCATGGGGCAATGGGAGCGCAGCGCCGTGAAGCCGCTGTGCATCTCGGCGCACAGGCTGCGCGCCCGTGCTCGCGCCGGGATGGCCGCCGGCCACAGCGGTGCACGGTCCGGATGGGCCCGCGCCTGCCACTCGGCCAGGTATTCGGCAATCGCCAGGGTGTCCCACACCACCAGATCCCCGTCCACCAGGGCCGGCACCTTGCCGGTGGGCGAGACCGCACCGATGCGCTGCTTGAAGTCCGAGCCCGGGGTGAAGGCGTCGAAGCGGATCTTCACCTCCTCGAAGGGGATCCCGGCGTCCGTCATCAGCACCCAGGGGCGCATGGACCAGGACGAGTAGTTCTTGTTGCCGATGTAGAGCTTCATGGATATGGGCTGGAGTGAGAGGGTGGACTGGCCGCGAGGGGCTCGGATTCATGATGCCAGCCCCCACGGATGGGCACCAGCGCCGGCTGGGCATGGCTGCGATGCGTGCGCCGCATCGGCGGGCACCCACTCGGCCGCCACCGGCCCTCGTCAGGCCAGCTCAGGCAGGGCAGCCCGCACCTGGGCCGCCTCGGCGCGCAGCCAGTCGGCCAGCTGGCGCACCTCGGGCCGTACCTCGCCGGCCGGCGAGACCAGCAGCCAGTAGGCATGATCGACCTGCTCGCGGCCGGCCGGGCCCAGGGGCTCGACCAGATCCCCGCGCTGCAGGTGGTCGGCCACCAGGGCGAAGCGGCCCAGCACCAGGCCCTGGCCGGCCAGGGCGGCCTGCACCTCCTGGTGGTCGTAGTTGAAATAGATCCAACGCTGCGGCTGCTGATGGGCCAGGCCGCGGCGCTCGAACCAGCGCGACCAGGAGCGTTCATTCACCGTGCGCAGATGCAGGTCGGCGCTCTCGATCAGACTGTGCTGCAGCAGATCTTCGGCCGCGCCCAGAGGCGCCAGTTCGCCGCGGCGCGAGCGCTCGATCAGCCAGGGGCTGGCCATGGGGGCGATGCATTCGCCGAACAGGCGTTCGGCCGTGGCCGGCGCCAGGCTGGGCGGGCAGTGGCGCAGGGCCAGATCGATGTCCGGGTCATCCAGATCCAGCAGGCTGTCGGTGGCACTGATGCGGATGTCCAGGGCCGGATGCTGGCGCTGGAAGGCCTCCAGCCGCGGGATCAGCCAGAGCGAGGCGAAGGAGGCAAAGGTGGTGATGCTGATGCGCGGACGCACGCTGGTGTGGCGCAGCTGGTGCACGGCGGCATCCAGGCGCTCCAGCAGCGGCGCGGCGACGCGCAGCAGGGTGGCGCCGGCCGCCGTCAGCGCCACCTGGCGGGTGCCCCGGCTGAAGAGCTGCACGCCGATCTCCTCCTCCAGGCCCTGGATCTGGCGGCTCACGGCGGACTGGGTGAGATGCAGTTCCTCCCCCGCCGCGCGGAAGCTGAGCAGGCGCGCCACCGCCTCGAAGGCGCGCAGGGCGCCGACCGAAAGGGGACGCTGGCGCAGACGCTGATTCATACGGTTTCCTCATGGGTGGGGTGCCGCGTCCTCATTGGACGCCACCGGCGGCCACGGGCAAGATGAGCCCATCACGCCGCATTCTCCCTGGGGATCTTCACTCTCCCGGGCCGGAACACGGTCTGATCTCCGCCGATCCATCTGCCTGAGGAAGTTCATCATGCATGCACAACTGACATTGCCCTGGTGGCCCGCCCGCCATGCTGCCGGCAGCACGACCAGCCGCGCCGCCGGGCCGCGTCTGGTGGAGATCGAACTCTGCGCCGGCCAGGTCTTCCGCCTGCAACCGCCCCTGGCGCTGGAACTCGAAGTCCTGGAGGGTGAGCTCTGGCTGACCCCGGCCACCTCCAGGATCCCCAGCGCCTCCAGCCACTCCGGCGGTCTGGCCGTCCTGCTCGCCCGCTTGCGCGGCGTGCTGCACCGGCTCACCCTGGCCGGCCCTGGCCCTGAATCAGCGGCAGGGACCGACCTGGCCGGACGTGATGTGACCGATCTGTGGCTACGCCCGGGCCAGACCCAGGGCCTGGCCGCGCAGCAGGGCCGTCTGATGCAGGCCTGGACCCCGGTGCGCCTGCGCCTGCGGCCTGCGGCGGGCTGATTCGGACCGGCGGAGCCCGGGACGCCGAGTCAGCCCGGGCGCGGCAGCAGCCGGCAGCCAGCCTCAGCCAGGATGTCCGCCGTGGCCAGTTCGACGGGCTCGGGCCAGAGGCCGGCGACCAGGGCGTCAGCCGCCACATCCATGTCCAGGCTGTGAACCAGGGCCAGGCCGGCCGAGGTCACCAGAAACAGCCGGCCAGCCGGGTCCACCCGGCAGGCCGTGGGCGCAGGCAAGGGCTGACCGGTGTGGCCTGTCAGCTCGACCTGCCGGGG
>JBJOKP010000274.1:0-4575 GCA_046046045.1 Pseudomonadota bacterium
GCCTCGATGTCCGTCACCGTGCAGCGCAGGGCCCGGCCCCCTTCGACGACGCGCAGCGGCGGCGGCGCGGCATGGCAGCTGTCGCCGGCATGGCGGCAGCGCGGGGCAAAGCGGCAGCTCTCGAAGCGCTGCCACAGCGGCGGCACCGTGCCCGGGATGGCGGCCAGGCTGTGGCCGCGCTTGCCGGTCTCGGGCAGGGCGCCGAGCAGGGCGCGTGCGTAGGGGTGCAGCGGCCGGGCGAAGAAGTCGCCCGCGCTGGCCACCTCGATGATCTGGCCGGCATACATCAGCGCCACCTGGTGGGCCATGCCGGCCACCACGGCCAGGTCGTGGGTGATGAGCAGCATGCCCATGCCCTGCTCGCGCTGCAGCTGCTTGAGCAGGTCCAGGATCTGCGCCTGGATGGTCACGTCCAGGGCCGTGGTCGGCTCGTCGGCGATGAGGAAGTCGGGCTCGCAGGCCAGGGTCATGGCGATCATGACGCGCTGCTTCTGCCCGCCCGAGAGCCGGAAGGGATAGTCGTCGATGCGCCGCTCGGGCTCGGGGATGCCGACCCGGCCCAGCCACTCGATGGCCCGCGCCCGCGCCGCCGCGCCGCGCAGGGCCGTGTGGCTCTCGATGGCCTCGACCAGCTGGTCGCCGATCTTGAGCACCGGGTTCAGGCTGGTGGCCGGCTCCTGGAAGATCATGCCGATGCGCCCGCCGCGCACCGCACGCATGCGCGATTCGGGCAGGGCCAGCAGGTTGTCGGCGCCGGCCGCGTCGGCCTGGCCGCTGCCGCCCAGGCGGATGCGGCCGCCCACCACCTGGCCGTTCTCGGGCAGCAGGCGCATCAGGGCCAGGGCCGTCATGCTCTTGCCGCAGCCCGATTCACCCACCAGGGCGAAGGTCTCGCCGCGGGCAATGGCCAGGGACAGGCCGTCGATGGCGCGAACCAGGCCGGCCTCGGCATCGAGCTCGACCTCCAGGCCCTCGATCTGCAGGCGTTCGGCGCTGGCCGTGGCGGATGCCGTGGTGGCGGTGGTCATGGGTGTCACAGTCCCGGAAGTCTTGGCTGAAGTCATCGCGGATGTCATCGCGTCAGGCTTGCCGCACTCAGGCGGCCGGACGGCGCAGCAGCTTCAGGCGCGGGCGCAGGCTGCGGGCGCGTGGATCGAAGGCATCACGCACGCCGTCGGCAAACAGGTTGGCGCTCAGCACCAGGCTGACCATGAAGCCGAAGGCGGCGGCAAAGCTCCACCACACCACCGGATCGCGGCTCATCTCGCTGCGGGCCAGGTTGATCATGCCGCCGAAGCTGCTGGTGGACGGGTCCACGCCCACGCCCACATAGGTGAGCACGGCCTCGTAGAGGATGAGTTCGGAGAAGCTCAGCACCGTGGTGATGAGCACCAGGTGCATGACGTTGGGGGCGATGTGGCGGGCCATGATGCGGGCCGGATGCACGCCGAAGGCGGTGGCGGCCTGCACGAAGTCGAGCTCGCGCAGCTTGAGCGTCTCGCCCCGCACCAGGCGGCAGAGCGTGGCCCAGCCGGTCAGGCCCAGGATGACGCAGAGCAGGAAGATCTTGAGGTCGGAACGCTCCAGCCCGGTCTCGAACAGGTCGGGGTTCTTGTCCAGGAAGACCTGCACCATGAGCACGCAGGCGGCGATCAGCAGCACGTTGGGCACCGAGCTGAGGGTGGTGTAGAGGTACTGGATCAGCTCGTCCACCCAGCCGCGGAAATAGCCGGCCAGGATGCCCAGCACCAGGGCCACCGGCACGGTGGCCACCGTGGCCAGGGTGCCGATGACAAAGGCGGTGCGCACGCTCTTGAGGGCCTGGTAGAGCACGTCGTTGCCGGTGCGGTCGGTGCCGAAGACGTGGTAGTGGCCCATCAGCGCCAGGGTCATGCCCAGCAGCACGGCGATCAGGCTGAAGGTGATCCAGGCCGCCCGCAGCGGCAGGTCGGTGCGGTCGGCCATCAGGTCGCGCCAGGCCTGTCCCAGGCCGCCATGGCTGGCCGCCAGGCCGCGCGCCAAGGCCAGGCTGGTCAGCAGGGCCACCGCCAGGCCGCCCAGGCCGCCCTGCAGGGCCCGGCCGGAGACGTCCGCGCCCCAGCGCTCGGCCGCATCGGCACCGAGGTGGGCGCCGCCGTGCTGCAGGCGCGGGAAGTCGCGCACCGCCTGGCCGTTCTTCTGCAGGGTTTCCTTGTTCAGGCCGGTGTAGGCCAGCGGGCGGGAATAGCCGGTCTCGCGCATGGCGATCTGGCGCGCCATCAGCACGTCGAGCAGGCTCTCGGTGCGGGTGGCGTAGTAGACCTTGCCGTCGGCCGGCGACCCGGCCGAGGGCGGCAGCACCGGCCGGAAGTGCAGGCTGTCGGCCAGGGTGACCAGCGCGAAGAACAGCAGCACCAGGCCGGCGCTCATGGCCGCCGGGTCGCGCAGCACCTTGCGCCAGCTGGCGCGCAGGTTGTCGTCCACGCGAATGCGCCAGACATAGGCCAGCAGGGCCGCCAGCATCAGGTAGAGGACCAGGTCGGTCCAGAGCAGCACGATCTTGGGCATGGTCGTTCAGGATCTCGGGACGGCAGGGATCAGGCCAGGCGCACGCGCGGGTCGGCCCAGGTGTAGGCCACGTCGATCAGCACGTAGCTGGCGATGTAGAGCAGCGCGCCGACGAAGACCATGGAGCGCACGATGGCGAAGTCCTGCCCCGTGATGGCCTCGATGACAAAGGCGCCCAGGCCAGGGATGCCGAAGAAGCTCTCGAACACCAGGCTGCCCAGGAAGACATAGGGCAGGTAGCTGCCGGCGCTGGTGATGATGGGGATGAGGGCGTTCTTGAGCACATGGCGGAACAGCACCACGGTCTCGGACAGGCCCTTGGCGCGGGCCGTGCGCACATAGTCCTTGCCGATTTCCTCCAGGAACATGGCGCGGTAGAGGCGCGCCTCGCCGCCCAGGCGAGCCAGCAGGGAGAGCAGGATGGGCAGCACGAGGAAACGCGCCGCATCCCAGCCATGGGCATAGCCGCCGATGGGCACCAGGCGCAGCAGGCGCGAGAACAGGTACTGGCCGACGATGATGTAGAACAGGCTGGAGATGGAGAGCATCAGCACGCACAGCACCACGCCCCAGAAGTCGATGCGGGAATGGCGGAAGAACACCAGCAATAACGCGAAGGTCGTGCTCACCACCACCTGCAGCAGGAAGAGCGGCAGGGCCAGCTGCAGGCTCACCCCCATGCGGGTGCGGATCTCGTAGCCGATGTCGATGGCGCCGCGGGCATCCGAGCGGCCGAACTGCAGGGCGAAGAGCGAGACCGAACGTTCCCACACGATGGTGCGGGTGACCTTGGCCGTACCCTCCTCCCTGGCGTTCCAGTAAAGCGGCTTGTCATAGCCACGCTCGGCCTTCCACTTCTCGATCTGCTCCTGGGTGACACGTTTGCCGCCGATGTTGAGGCGGGCCATGTCGTCCGGCGTGTTGACCGTGAAGAAGAGGAAGAAGGTGAAGAGGTTGACCCCGAGCAGGACCAGGAAGCCATAGCCCAGGCGGCGGAAGAAGTAACTGATCATGGTGGTCGCCCTGCCTCAGGCGCTGGGGGTGGATGCCGTTGACGCCGCGGTGGCGGCGCCCGGTGTAGCCAGGGCCGTGGCGTTCTGGCGGCGCCGGTAGGCGCGCCAGCCCAGCAGCGCCAGCCACAGCCCGCCGGCAGCCAGCAGCACCAGGGGCCAGCGCACCGGCTGGTTCCATTCCGCCTGGCGCTGCACCCGCTGCGCCGGGTCGACGCGGTAGTACTTGGCCAGGTCACGCACCAGGATGCTGGGCTTGCCGTTGTGCACCCAGGGCTGGAAGGCCAGGGCCACATAGGGCCAGTAGCCGAAGGCCCAGGGCGCGTCCTCGCGCAGGATGGCCACCATCTGGTCGATCACCTCCTGCTTCTGAGGGCCGTCCTCCAGGGTCTGCATGACGCGGTAGAGGCGGTCGTACTCCGGGTTGCTGTAGTTGGCCGCGTTTTCGCCCTGGGTGGGGAACTTGGCATTGGGGCCATAGAGCAGGAAGAGGAAGTTCTCGGCGTCCGGATAGTCGGCCAGCCAGCCCCACCAGAAGATCTGCTGCTTGCCCTTGAGCATCTTGTCCTGGAACTGGTTGTAGTCGGTGGCGCGGATCTCCAGCTGCACGCCCAGCTTGGCGAACTGCTTGACCATCCAGTCCAGCTCGGCCTTGAGCTCGGGCGTGGGCACGCGCTGGTAGTCGTAGTTCAGCACCAGGGGCTTGCCGGTGCGGGCGTCGCGGCCGTCGGGGTAGCCGGCCTCGGCCAGCAGCTTCTTGGCCTCCTCGATGGATCGGCGCACCGGCTTGCCGTCGACGCTGCGATGGGTCACCTTGTTGATGCCCTCGGGCGTGCCCTCGCGCGAGCCGAACACGCCCGGCGGCACGGGCCCCTGGGCCGCCACCCCGCCCTTGGTGCGGAAGATGCGGCCATAGCCCTCCTCCCAGTCGATGGCGATGGACAGGGCCTGGCGCAGCTTGCGGTTCTTCGCCTGCTGCTCGGGCGTGTCGCCCTTGCCCACCACCGGGTCCAGCCAG
>JBJOKP010000275.1:0-4575 GCA_046046045.1 Pseudomonadota bacterium
GCTCGGACTTCACCCAGACCTGGTGGGTGCTGCCGAACAGGCGGTTGATGCGGATGTGCGGGGTGTTGCCTATGGTGGCCAGGACGTTGTCGGCACGCATGGTGCAGGGCTCCTCGGGTGGACGGCAGGGGGGGAGGATGGCCCAGGCTCCAGGCCTGGGCGGATGCATCGTTGCCCGGCCATTCTGGCCGAGCCTGCTGCCGGCCCGGACCGGCGAAACCCATGGGGCGCGCCGCCGCCCGCTGGCGCGGTGCGGTCGGATTCAAGCAGCACCGGCTGCCTATCATCAGCGGCGGCACCGACCGCTGGCATCGCGGGTTCTTGCCTGCTATTTGCCGGAATCCTGCCGTCCCTTCAGCCGTTCAACTGCCTTCCCCTCGACCATGGCCCGCCTGCCCCGCCTCGCCCTTGCCGACCATGCCCACCACCTGGTGCTGCGTGGCCACAACCGGGCCGCGGTGTTCATGCATGACGAGGACCGGCAGCTCTGGCTGCATGCCCTGCGCGAAGGGGCGGGCACCCTGGGCGTTGCCGTCCATGGCTACGTGCTGCTGGCCGACCATGTGCACCTGCTGGCCACGCCGCGCGAGTCCGCCGCCCTGGGCGCCCTGGTGCAGGCCATAGGCCGGCGCTATGTGCCCGGCTTCAACCGCCGCCACGGCCGCAGCGGCACCCTGTGGGACGGGCGCTTCCGTGCCGGCGTCGTGCAGGCCGGGGCCCCGCTGCTGGCCTGTCTGCGCTACATCGAGCAGAACCCCCAGCGCGCCGGCCTGGCGCTGCGGGCGGCCGACTGGGCCTGGTCCAGCGCCTCCCACCACCTGGGCCGGCGCACCGAGACCTGGCTGTCCACCCTGCCGGAGTACTGGGCCCTGGGCAACACGCCCTTCGAGCGAGAGGCCGCCTGGCTGCGCCTGCTCGACGACCCCCTGCCGGCCGCCGATGTGGCGCGTTTGACACGCGATGTGCTGTCCGGCTGGGCCCATGGCTCGCCCGCCTACCTGGCCGGCCTGCAGGCGCTGACCGGCCGGCCGCTGCAGGCCCGGCCGCGCGGCCGGCCGGCGGGCACCAGCGCCGCCCGTCGCAAGCCGGGCGATGCACCAGTTCCGGGCGGCTGAGCGGCCTGCCCGCCTGCTGGCGTGGCAGGGCGGTGCCCGGCAGGCCGCTGGCATGGTTTCTGTGTCATGGCGCACGGCCTGAGAGGGCGACTTCCGTGATTTGTTGTGTCCCCATTTAATTCGATAGCCTGATCATGCGCCGTGTTTAATTGTTCTGACCCTATTTAATAGGCGTGGAGATTCTCGCTGCAGTGCAGTAAATTCCCGCCGTTTCGAGACTTGAACCCAGGAGTGCGCCATGACCCAGGCCGCCTCGGGCCCCCAGCAGGGCCTGACGATCACCACGCCGACCGCTGTTGCCCCCACGGACAGCCACCCGACCGCCGCGCAGGTGCGCACCGAAGCGGCCGGCGGCCTCTATGACGCCACGAACGAACACGACGCCTGCGGCGTGGGCTTCGTCGCCCACATCAAGGGCCAGAAGGCGCACTCCATCGTCGAGCAGGGCCTGCTCATCCTGGAGAACCTCGACCATCGCGGCGCCGTGGGCGCCGACGCGCTCATGGGCGACGGTGCGGGCATCCTGATCCAGATCCCTGACGAGTTCTTCCGCGCCGAGATGGCGGCCCAGGGCGTGACCTTGCCCCCGCCCGGCGAATACGGCGTGGGCATGATCTTCCTGCCCAAGGAACACGCTTCGCGCCTGGCCTGCGAGCAGGAACTGGAACGCGCCGTCAAGGCCGAAGGCCAGGTGCTGCTGGGCTGGCGCGACGTGCCGGTCGACCGCGCCATGCCCATGTCGCCCACGGTACGCACCACCGAACCGGTGATCCGCCAGATCTTCATCGGCCGTGGTGCCGACGTCATCGTGCCGGACGCGCTGGAACGCAAGCTCTACGTCATCCGCAAGACGGCGAGTGCGGCCATCCAGAAGCTCAAGCTCACGCACAGCCGCGAGTACTACGTGCCCAGCATGAGCTGCCGCACCATCATCTACAAGGGCCTGCTGCTGGCCGACCAGGTCGGCAAGTATTACCACGACCTGCAGGACGCCCGCTGCGTCTCGGCCCTGGCCCTGGTGCACCAGCGCTTCTCCACCAACACCTTCCCCGAGTGGCCGCTTGCCCACCCCTACCGCATGGTGGCGCACAACGGCGAGATCAACACCGTCAAGGGCAACTTCAACTGGATGCGCGCCCGCGAAGGCGTGATGGCCTCGCCCGTGCTGGGCGCCGACCTGAAGAAGCTCTACCCCATCAGCTTCGAAGGCCAGAGCGACACCGCCACCTTCGACAACGCGCTGGAACTGCTCACCATGAGCGGCTACCCGCTGGCCCACGCGGCCATGATGATGATTCCCGAGGCCTGGGAGCAGCACACCCTCATGGACGAGCGTCGCCGCGCCTTCTATGAATACCACGCCTCCATGCTCGAGCCCTGGGACGGCCCGGCCGCCATGGTCTTCACCGACGGCAAGCAGATCGGCGCCACGCTGGACCGCAACGGCCTGCGCCCTGCGCGCTACATCGTCACCGACGACGACCTGGTCGTGATGGCCTCCGAGGCCGGCGTGCTGCCCATCCCGGAAAACAAGATCGTCCGCAAGTGGCGCCTGCAGCCGGGCAAGATGTTCCTGATCGACTTCGAGCAGGGCCGCATCGTCGACGACGAGGAACTGAAGAACCAGTTCGCCAGCGGCAAGCCCTATCGCCAGTGGATCGAGAACGTGCGCGTCAAGCTGGAGACCATTCCGGCCGACTCCGAATCGCCCGCCGCCAGCGAGAGCCTGCTCGACCGCCAGCAGGCCTTCGGCTACACGCAGGAGGACATCAAGTTCCTCATGGCACCCATGGCCGCCACGGGTGAAGAAGGCATCGGTTCCATGGGCAACGACTCGCCCCTGGCCGTGCTGAGCGACAAGAACAAGCCGCTCTACAACTACTTCAAGCAGTTGTTCGCGCAAGTGACCAACCCGCCGATCGACCCGATCCGCGAGGCCATCGTCATGAGCCTGAACAGCTTCATCGGCCCGCGTCCCAACCTGCTGGACATCAACGCGGTCAACCCGCCCATGCGTCTGGAAGTGAGCCAGCCCGTGCTGGACTTCGAGGACATGGCGCGCCTGCGCGGCATCGAGCGCCACACGGGCGGCAAGTTCAAGCCCTACACCCTGGACATCACCTATCCGCTGTCCTGGGGTGCCGAAGGCGTCGAGGCCAAGCTGGCCTCGCTCTGCGCCGAGGTGGTGGACGCCCTGCATGGCGGCCACAACATCATCATCATCAGCGACCGCGGCATGAGTCGCGACATGGTCGCCATCCCCGCCCTGCTGGCGCTGTCGGCCGTGCACCATCACCTGGTGCGCGAGGGCCTGCGCACGACCGCCGGCCTGGTGGTCGAGACCGGCTCGGCCCGTGAGGTGCACCACTTCGCCGTGCTGGCGGGTTATGGCGCCGAGGCCGTCCATCCCTATCTGGCGCTGGAGACCCTGCAGTCCATCCACGCCGATCTGCCCGGCCAGCTCTCGGCCGAGAAAGCGGTCTACAACTACATCAAGGCCATCGGCAAGGGTCTCTCGAAGATCATGTCCAAGATGGGCATCAGCACCTACATGTCCTACTGCGGTGCGCAGATCTTCGAAGCCATCGGCCTGAACAAGGACCTGGTCGACAAGTATTTCCGCGGCACGCCCACGCAGGTGCAGGGCATCGGTGTGTTCCAGGTGGCCGAGGAGGCCCTGCGCAACCACCGTGCCGCCTTCGGTGACGACCCGGTGCTGGCCAGCATGCTGGATGCCGGTGGCGAGTACGCCTGGCGCACCCGCGGCGAAGAGCACATGTGGACGCCGGACGCCATCGCCAAGCTGCAGCACAGCACGCGGGCGAACAAGTTCGACACCTACAAGGAATACGCCCAGATCATCAACGACCAGAACAAGCGCCACCTCACCCTGCGTGGCCTGTTCGAGTTCAAGATCGATCCGGCCAAGGCCATTCCGGTGGACGAGGTCGAGCCGGCGGCCGAGATCGTCAAGCGCTTCGCCACCGGCGCCATGTCGCTGGGCTCCATCTCCACCGAGGCCCACTCGACCCTGGCCATTGCCATGAACCGCATTGGCGGCAAGAGCAACACCGGCGAAGGCGGCGAAGACCCGGCGCGTTACCGCAACGAGTTGAAGGGCATCAAGATCACCGACGGCACCAAGGTGTCCGACGTGGTGGGCAGCAAGGTCATCGCGGCGGACTACGCCATGAAGGACGGCGACAGCCTGCGCTCGCGCATCAAGCAGGTGGCCTCGGGCCGCTTCGGTGTCACGACCGAATACCTGGTCTCGGCCGACCAGATCCAGATCAAGATGGCCCAGGGCGCCAAGCCCGGCGAAGGCGGCCAGCTGCCCGGCGGCAAGGTGAGCGAATACATCGGCATGCTGCGCTACAGCGTGCCGGGCGTGGGCCTGATCAGCCCGCCGCCGCACCACGACATCTATTCGATCGAGGACCTGGCCCAGCTCATCCACGAC
>JBJOKP010000276.1:0-4574 GCA_046046045.1 Pseudomonadota bacterium
ACCAGGTGCTGGCCACGCCCATGGAACTGGTGCTCGCGCCACTGGCGCTCAACGCCGTGAAGTTCAAGTCCGACGACCTGCGCCTGGCCGGGGTGATCGGCTACACCTCGGTCGTGCTGCTGGCGCGCAAGGATCTGCCGGCCAACACGCTGGACGAGCTCTTCGCCTGGGCCAAGGGCAAGGAGCCCACCTACGGCAGCGTGGGCATAGGCTCGCTCTACCACCTGCAGGGCGAGAAGCTGGCCCAGGCGGCCGGCCTGAAGATGACGCACATTCCCTACAAGGGCGGCGGCCCGCTCATCACCGACCTGGGTGGCGGCCAGGTGGACCTCGCCTTCTTCCCGCTCGCCGGCCCGGTGCCGGGCATGATCAAGGAGGGCAAGGTCAAGGTGCTGGGCATCACCCAGGCCAATCCGCATCCCCTGTTCCCCGACGTGCCGCCCATGAGCCGCCACAAGCTGCTGGGCGACTTCAACTTCGACCTGTGGATCGGCCTGGAAGTGCCCAAGGCCACGCCCGATGCCGTGGTGGCGCGACTGAACCAGGCCATGAACGAGGTCATCAAGCACCCCGACGTGAAGAAGGGCATGGAAGGCACGGGCAGCGTGATGGCCAAGGCCATGACGCCGGCCGAGCTCGACAAGTTCTACGCCAGCGAGATCGCGCGCTACCGCGCCGTGGCCAAGTCGGTCAAGCTCGAGCCGCAGTGAGCGCGCTGGCGGTTCCGGGTCGGGCGTGCGGCCCCTGCCGTCGGCGCACCGATCCGCCAGGCCGGCCGACCATGCCATGCCGACTGCCGTGCATGATCGCGGCATGACAGGCACGCGCATCCTGGTCGCCGGCTTCCAGCACGAGACCAACACCTTTGCCCCGTCCCGGGCCGACTGGGCCGCCTTCCAGCGCGGCGACGCCTTCCCGGCCTGGCGCCGCGGCGCCGACATGCTGGCCTTCATGCGCGGCGTGGGCACGCCGCTCAGCGGTTTCGTGGCGCGGGCCGACGGTCAGCACCCCGCCTGGATGCTCGTGCCCTCGGTCTGGGCCGGCGCCTCGCCGTCGGCCCAGGTCACCCAGGAGGCCTACGAGCGCATCGTCGGTGCCATCGTCGACGACGCTGCGGCCGCCCTGGCCGACCGTGACGGCGGCGGCCTGCAGGCCGTCTACCTCGACCTGCACGGCGCCGCCGTGGCCGAGCACTGCGACGACTGCGAGGGCGAGCTGCTGCGCCGCCTGCGCGCCGTGCTCGGGCCCGAGCTGCCCATCGTCGTCAGCCTGGACCTGCATGCCAACGTCAGCGACGAGCTGCTGGCGCTGGCCGACGCGGTGGTGGCCTACCGCAGCTATCCACACGTCGACATGGTCGAGACGGGTGCCCGCGCCGCCGACCTGCTGGGCGAGCGCCTGGCGCGCGGCCGGCGCGCCGCCTGCCATGCGCTCACACTGCCCTGGCTCATCCCCATCGCCTCGCAGTCGACCTGGCTGAGCCCGGCGCGCGAGGTCTACGCCCGCCTGGCCGAGCTCGACGCCACGCACGGCACCACCTCCAGCTTCTGCATGGGTTTTCCGGCCGCGGACATCGCCCGGGCCGCACCGCGCGTGTGGAGCCACGGCCCGACCGGGGCCGCGGCACGCGCCGCCGCCATCGCCCTGCACGCCGCTGCCGTGGCCGAGCCGCGCGCCTGGGCGCTGGACATCCTGCCCGCGGCCGACGCCGTGGCCCTGGCCCTGCAGTGCCTGGACGAGGAGGGCGGCGCAGCAAGCTCGCCCGACGGTCGGCCCGCCGCCGGCCCGGTCGTGATCGCCGACACCCAGGACAACCCCGGCGCGGGCGCCGACAGCAACACCACCGGCCTGCTGCACGAGCTGATCCGCCAGGGTGCCGGCCGGCGCTGGCCGGGCCGGGTGGTGGTCGGCCTGCTGCACGACCCCGCGGCCGCGGCGGCGGCCCACGCGGCCGGCCTGGGCGCCAGCTTCGCCGGCAGCGTCGGCACGGCCGTGCCCACCTTCAGCGGCCGGCCCAGCGATGCGCCGGTGCACAGCCCGGCCTGGCGCGTGCGCGCCCTGGGCGACGGCGACTGCCGGCTGGCGGGCCCCATGATGACCGGCCACCTGGCGCGGCTGGGCCCCTGCGCCTGCCTGGAGCATGCCGACAGCGGCGTGCTGGTGGTGGTGCAAAGCGCCAGGTCCCAGCTGCTCGACCGCGCCATGCTGCGCGGCGTGGGCATCGAGCCCGAGGCCATGCGCATCATCGTGGTCAAGAGCTCCAACCACTTCCGCGCCGACTTCGGCCCCATCGCCCGGCGCGTGCTGGTGGCCAAGGCGGCCGGGCCGATGGCGGCCGATCCGGCCGACCTGCCCTGGCGCAAGCTGCCCGCGGCGCTGCGCGGGCGCGTCGGCGCGGCGTGAGCGGGGCGCCCGGCGCCCGCGCGGCTTGCCGCTGCGGGCCGGACGCGGCACAGTCGGGGGACGGCACACGGGCCTGCGGCCCGCAAGGAGGCAGGCCATGACGCGAGTCCGCGTGGAGGGCTACACCATCTCGCTCGACGGTTATGGTGCGGGGCCGGGCCAGGATCTGGCCCACCCGCTCGGCATCGGCGGCACCGAGCTGCACCAGTGGCTGCTGCCCACGCGCACCTTTCAGCGCGCCCTGTTCGGCCAGGACGGCGGCACCACCGGGGTGGACGACGACTTTGCCGCGCGCGGCTTCGCCAACGTCGGCGCCTGGATCATCGGGCGCAACATGTTCAGCCCCCACCGCGGGCCCTGGGCCGACCTGAGCTGGCAGGGCTGGTGGGGCGACAGCCCGCCCTACCACGTGCCGGTCTACATCCTGACCCACCATGCACGGCCGTCGATCGAGATGGCCGGCGGCACGAGCTTCCATTTCGTCACCGGCGGCATGCACGAGGCGCTGGAGCGCGCACGTGTGGCGGCCGGCGGCCTGGACGTGCGCATCGGCGGCGGCGCGCACACCATCCAGCAATACCTGCGCGCCGGCCTCGTCGACGAGCTGCACATCGCGATCTCGCCCGTGCTGCTCGGCAGCGGCGAGCGGCTGTTCGACGGCGTCGACCTGCGCACGCCGGGCTACCGCTGCGTGCAGGTCGTGGCCTCGGACCGGGCCACCCACCTGGTGCTGCGCCACCCAGGGCGTGCGCCGGGCTGAATGCCATCGGCGCTGCGGCCAGGTCTGCATCCATCCTGTCGCCACAGGCCTGGCATCGGAATCGTCCATGGCGTCCTACGGCAATCTGTGCACCGAGTTCTACGACCTGGACAAGCCTGCCGCGCCGGCGCGGGCGCTGGCCTTCTACCTGCAGCGCGCACACGAGGCGGGTGGCCGGGTGCTCGAGCCGATGTGCGGCTCGGGGCGCTTCCTGCTGCCCATGGTGCAGGCCGGGCTGGCGATCGACGGCGTCGATGCCTCGCCGGCCATGCTGGCGGCCTGCCGCGCCCGGGCGGGCGAACTCGGTGTCGAGGTCGACCTGCATCAGCAGGATCTGGCCGCGCTGCAGCTGCCGCATCGTTACACCATGGCCTTCATTCCCGCGGGCTCGATCGGCCTGATCACCGACGACGCCGTGCTGCGCCAGGTGCTGGCGCGCATCCATGCCCACCTGGTGCCCCGGGCCGCCCTGTGGCTCGAGGTGCCGGGCGACGACGACGGGCCGGCCGGTGCCTCGGCATGGCCGCTGTGCACGGTGCAGTGCCCCGACGGGCGGGCGATCCGCCATGACTGCGTGGCCACACGCCCGCCGGGGCGAGCCCTGATCCGTTACCGCAGCACCTACACCCGCCTGGACGGGCCGCGCGTGGTCGAGACGGAGCATGAGGAGCTCGAGCTGCGCCTGCACGAGCTGCCGGCCCTGGCCGCGCTGCTGCGGTCCTGCGGCTTCGGCACCGTGCAGGTCACTGCCGCGCATGAGCTCGACTGGCTGGCCGACAGCGGCTGCAGCCTGGTCGAGGCGCGTGCGGGTGCATGATGCGGCCCCGCGCGGGTGATCCCCGCGCGCCATCCTGTCCTGCCCATCATGTGCCGCAGCATCAAGACCCTGTTCAACTTCGACCCGCCCGCCACCGAGCTGGAGATCCGCGACGCCTCGCTGCAGTTCGTGCGCAAGCTCAGCGGGTTCCCGGTGCCCTCGCGCGCCAACGAGGCGGCGTTCAACCAGGCCGTCCAGGACGTGGCCGCGGTGGCGCGCCGCCTGATCGACGAGCTGGTGACGAATGCCGAGCCGCGCAGCCGGGAGGTCGAGGCGGCCAAGGCCCGGGCGCGCTCGGCGGCGCGCTTTGCCGACAAGGCGGGGCCGGGCGGGGCATGAGCGCCACCGACCCGGCCATCACCAGCCTGGCCAGCCTGGGACCCAGGTCGCAGGCCATGCTGGCGGGTGTGGGCATCCACACGCTCGCCGAGCTGCGCGCGCTGGGTGCGGTGCGCGCCTATGCGGCAGTCAGGGCGAGCGGCGCGGGTGCCAGCCTGAACCTGCTGTGGGCGATGGAAGGCGCGCTCACCGGCCTGGCGTGGCAGGTGGTGGCGCGCGAGCACCGGCTCAGCCTGCTGCTGGCCCTTGAAGCGC
>JBJOKP010000277.1:0-4552 GCA_046046045.1 Pseudomonadota bacterium
CGCACGGCCGCTGGTGGTGGCCAGATCGAGGCATTCGCTGGTTCCACGGTCGACGCCACGGTGACCGTGGTGGATGGACCCACCGTGCCCGTCGGCGCTGGTCGTATTGCCGACCCGGTGACGCTGGACCACGCCACTGTGACCGCCGCCGACACCACTGCACCCACGGGCATCAATTCCGCTGCGGTGATCGTGGCTGACGCGTCGGCCGTGCCGCCCATCGTGACCGTGACCGCCAGTGACACGGCCACCCTGACCACGGCCGGCACCGCTGCGTTCAAGCCTTCGTCGCTGAATCTTGAACTGGTGGACTTCGTCGACATTGCCCAGGCCGACTTTGACCCGGCGACCAACACCCTGGTCGTCTCGGCGAGTTCGGGCGACAAGCGCAGCAATCCCGCGCTGACCGTGCGTGGTCTGGGTCGGATTGATGGCACCTCGTCCCTGCTCTCCCTGACCACGGCGGCACCTCCGGCCGTGGTGCATGTGGACTCGGCCGCCGGTGGCACGGCGTCGGCCCAGGTGCGCGTGATCGCCGCGGTGGCCCCGGCCGCCCCGTCTGCTCCGCTGGCTGGCGTGGCAACCTCCCATACCGTCACCCTGAGCTGGACGGACAATTCGGGCAATGAAACCGGCTTCCGGATCTACACGGTGGACGGCGCCGGCATCCGCACCCTGCGTGGCACCGCGGGCGTGAACGCCACCTCGGGCACGGCCACGGGGCTGGATGCGAACACGACCTACAACTTCGTGATCGAGTCCTACAACGGTGTCGGTGCAGCCAGCTCCACCGAGGTGTCGGGCAGCACCCTGGCCCTGCCGGCCACCCCGGCCAACGCCAGCTTCGTGCCCTCCACGTCGGTCCAGAACCGGCTGGACGTGAGCTGGGATGTCGTCGCAGACGCGACCGAGTACCAGGTCTACCGCGGCACCAACGGCGTGTACCCCGCGACGCCCACCGCGACGGTCACGACCAACAGCTACGTGGACCTTGGCCGCGCTGCCAACACCACCTACTCCTACCAGGTGGTGGCACGCCGCACCATCAGCGGCATCACCGACAGCAGCGCGCCGGCGACGTCGAACACCCTCACCACGGTGAGTGCGCCGACCTCGGCCTTGATCGGCACGGCGTCCTTCAACGCCACCACCAATGTCGCCACCGTGAACTGGACCGACCGGTCCAACGCCACCAACAACGGCGAGTGGGGCTTCCAGGTCTATCGCCGTACCGGCACGACGGGCAACTTTGCCCCGGTCGGCCCGCTGCAGGATCCCAGCACCCCGGTGGCACCCGCCACCACGGTGTCCCGCAACTACTCGGACACCACCCTCACGGCCAGCGGCACCTACCAGTACCGCGTGGACGTCAGCAACTGGGCTGGAACGTTGTCGTCGGGCACGGTCAATCTCACCGCGTCGATCGTCAACCTGAACGCGCCGACCAACCTGAGCACGGTGGTGAACAGCCGTCCCACGGTGAACTGGACCGACAACTCCTCGGGTGAGACGGGTCACCGCCTGCTGCGTCGCCAGCAGACCGTCAATGCCACGACCGGCCTGGTGACCGAGAACACGGCTGCGCCCACCATCCGGAATGTGGGGGCCAACATCCAGACCTACCGTGAGCCGAGCGCCCTGCCCAACAACCAACTGCTGCGCTATGAAGTGCAGGCCTACAACGGCGGCACGGCAGCCCTGCCGACGAACGTGGGTGCGTCCGGTTCGGCCTATGTGATGACCACGGGCCTGCCGGCGGTCAGCGGCCTCGCGCTGACGAGCCCGAACGGCGCGGGCACCATCCGCCTGACCTGGACTGCCTCCACGGTGGCTACCGTGGGCGGTTACGAGGTCCAGCGTTGCGAGGGTGCGACCTGCACGAACTTCCAGAAGGTGACTGGCACGGCCGTGAACACGGCGGGCACCGTGGATGGCCGCAGCAACCGGACCTTCGACGACACGGGCCTGACCTCGGGCACGACCTACCGCTACCGTGTCCGCACGGTGGGTGGTGCCGGTACGACCTATGTCGGCGCGACCTTCAGCGCCACGGTCAACCGCGTGGCGCCCTAAGTGCCACACGGCGCGCAACCGGATGCGGTTGCGCGTTCTCTTCCCCTTGCGATTTCAAGCCGTCCGGCGCCAGCCGGGCGGCTTTTTTCTTTCCGAATGCCCTGCCTGCCCTGTTCGCCCGGGCGTGGTCGGGGCACCTGGGCCTGATGCGGGTAAGTCACGGCCCGGGTGCCTCGCGAATTTGCCGGTTCAGGCGCCACAATCCATCAAAGAACGGGCTGCGCCGCGGGATCCGGGCCCCCTGGGTGACGAGAACCGGACGGACCCGTGGTGCCAGGGGGGTGACGTGGCGACACGGCCTGCCTGGCTGCCTGCGGCGGCACGCCGCCCTTGGCCCGAGTGTCTGACGCCTCGATACACCCGACATGCCGACGCCCCGCCCGTTTCCCATCACCGATGAGCATGAGCCTGCGGGCGATGTCGACCTCAAGCGCTGGCTCTGGGCGCTTTCGGTGGTCTATCCGCTGCTGCCGCTGCTGGGGCTGTGGGCCCACCATCACAGCGGCCAGCCCCTGGCCCTGGGCCTGCCGCTGCTGATCAGCTACGGCCTCATGCCCCTGCTGGACGCCCTGATCGGCGAGGACGAGAGCAATCCGCCCGAGGCCGCGGTCGAGCACCTGGAGCAGGACCGCTACTACCGCTGGCTCACCTGGGCGGTGGTGCCGCTGCACTTCGTGGCCCTCATCGCCTGCGCGGCCTGGGTGGGCCTGCATCCCGAGCTGCCATGGTGGGCCGTCGGCCTGCTGGCTTACGTGGCCGGCGCCGGCTCGGGCCTGGGCATCAACACCGGCCATGAGCTGGGCCACAAGCACAACCCGCTGGAGCAGTGGCTGGCCCGCATGGTGCTGGCCGTGCCGGCCTACGGCCATTTCACGGTGGAGCATGGCCGCGGCCACCACCGCTGGGTGGCCACGCCCGACGACCATGCCAGTGCACGCATGGGGGAATCCATCTACCGCTTCGCCCTGCGCGAGCTGCCCGGCGGCATACGCCGGGCCTGGCAGCTGGAGGCCGAGCGCCTGGCCCGCCAGGGCTGGCCGGTGTGGAGCCGCGAGAACCAGATCCTGCAGTCCTACGCGGTCACCGCCACCCTGCAACTGGGCCTGTTCGTGGTCTTTGGCTGGCGCATGCTGCCCTTTCTGGCCATCCACAACCTGGTGGCCTGGTGGCAGCTCACCAGCGCCAACTACGTGGAGCACTACGGCCTGCTGCGCCAGCGCCTGCCCGATGGGCGTTATGAAACCCCGGCGCCCCACCATTCCTGGAACGCCAATCACCTGGTGACCAATCTGGCCCTGTTCCATCTGCAGCGCCATTCCGACCACCATGCCTATCCCTCGCGGCGCTACCAGTCGCTGCGCCACTTCGCCGATCTGCCCCAGCTGCCCAGCGGCTACTTCGGCATGTTCCCGCTGGCCTGGCTGCCGCCGCTGTGGTTCCGCGTGATGGACGCGCGCCTGCTGGCCCTGCCGCAGGTGCGCGGCGATCTGTCACGGGTGAATGTCTGCCCGCAGGCACGGGCGCGGCTGGAGGCACGCTGCGCGTCTCAACCCCACGGCCGCTGACGGCGCCTGGCCAGGCGTTCGGCCGGCCGCTGGCCGCCACGCAGCCTGCGCAGGCTCATGGGGTGAGCCCAGGGGGCAGGAAGATGGCCGCCGTCGTCCACCTTGGCCGCACCGGCATCCTGCCGTGCTGCCCGGGGGACACTGCGCTGCCGCTGCCCCCACCATGTCCACGCCCACCCCGCCTGCCCAGCCCCTGCCATCCGGCGCCCTGAAGCTGGGTGCCGCCCACAGCCGCCGGCTGCGCCAGCTCTGGCGCCAGGGCGGCTGGCCCTGCCATGACACGCTGGAGCTCGATCTGGTGGCCGCCGGCCTGGTCGAGCAGGCCTGGGATGCCATGGGGAGACTGCAGCTCAGGCTCAGTCCGGCCGGAGTGCAACTGCTGCAGGCCTCGCTGCAGGTCAACCGCCGGGCCTTCGATGCCCATGAGGCCCTGGTCGGGCGGGTGGCCGATCATCTGCAACGTGCCGGGAGGGTGGCCTGGCGCGGCCTCAGCATGCGGGCGCCCCTGCCCACGCCGCACGAGGTGGCCAGTGGCGACTGGCCCGATGAGTCGCCGTCTTCAGCCGGTTCGGTCGAACCCGCTCAAGACACCGGCACGGCCCTGCCGGACGGCACGGCGACCCTGGCGCCGGACCCGCCGTCAGGCGCGGGCGACGACCTCTGGAGCGCGCTGGAGGACGAGGCTGGCCTGCTCGCAGGCCCGGCGCAGCCGCGGCGGCGCTGGGCCATGGTCATGCCCGATGTGTTTTCCATCCGCCTCACCAGCGTCGAGGATTACCTCGAAGCAGCCGTGCATGAAATCAAGGTCAGCCGGGCCGATCTGCTCAGCGATCTGCGCAAGCCCGACAAGGGCCGGGCCTATCTCGCCCTGGCCGGGCAATGCTGGTATGTCCTGGCCGCGGGTATCGCCACGG
>JBJOKP010000278.1:0-4551 GCA_046046045.1 Pseudomonadota bacterium
GCGTGCGGCCACCCAGGCGCTGCTTGGGCTGGCGCAGCCAGGCATGGGCCTGGGCCTGATCACCGAACACGAGTTCGGCCAGTGTCTGCACCCGCACCAGGTGGAAAAGCCCGTCGAACTCGGCCGTGGTGAGGGGCTCACCGCCCTTGCGCCTCACCCAGGTGCGGCGGGGAATGATGCGTTGCACGTCTGCGGAGGGGAGCAGGGTCTCGCTGACGAGCCGGTCGAGCAGCGCACGACTCATGGCCGCACGTTCCGCATTGGCCAGCGCCCATTCATCGGCATCAGCCGAGGGCAGGCCCAGCAGGACCTGCAACTGCATGGCCAGGCGGTCGTCCAGCGGCAGGGCCGCGCCATAAACGGGCGCCGGCTCTGTGACACCGGGGGCAACCGTGGGCGCTAGGGTTGGGTCGGAATAGGTGGACATCTGGGCCTCCTGCAGGCTGCGCCAGAGTGTAGTCAATTGCTGCGCCATTTGGCGCAATCTTGACGTGTCTTGGCTGATGTCCTGGCCGGGAGCCTTCCGCAAGGCAAGCCGGGCCTCGGCTCAAACGCCATGAAACGCCGGCGCCAGTGCCTGGTAGATCGCCCTGAAGCGTTCCGCGCGTTCAGCCAGCACCGTCCCGCCCTGCCCTGGCGCTTGCGGCTCGAAGCGCTGCGCCACCGGCGGTGCCAGGCAGACCTGATCGACCGAGCCACCCACCGTGCCCAGGTCAGCCAGCCAGGCCAGCCGTGCTGCGCCCAGGGCGCCGCCGGCTTCGCCGCCCAGGCGGGTGACGAGGGGGACTTGCAGGGTGTCGGCCAGCAGCTGGGCCCAGAGGGGGCTGCGGGCGCCGCCGCCGACGAGGCTGAGGCTTTCGACCTCGCCGGGGGCGCGGCCGGTGCGGGCGCCCAGGGCGGACCAGCCGTCGAGCAGGCCGAAGCTCACGCCCTCGATGACGCTCCAGGCCAGGGCGGCGGCGTCGTGGTCGTTGGTGAGGCCGAAGAACACGCCCTGGGCGTGCGGGTTGTTGTGGGGCGTGCGTTCGCCGTTGAGGTAGGGCAGGAAGAGCGGCGCGCGGGCGCGCTGGGCCGGGCTGAGGGCGGCGGCCTGCGCCAGCAGCGCGGCCTCGCTGGGCGCGCCGAGCAGCTGCTTCACCCAGGCCAGGCCGTTGGCGGCGCTGAGCATCACGCTCATCTGGTGCCAGGTGGCCGGCAGGGCGTGGCAGAAGGCGTGCACGGCCTGGGCGGGGTTGGGGCGGAAGCGGTCGGTGGTGAGGAAGATGACGCCGCTGGTGCCCAGCGAGACGAAGCCTTCGCCCGGCCGCACCGCGCCGATGCCCACGGCGCTGGCGGCGTTGTCGCCACCGCCGCCGGCGATGAGCACCTGCTTGGGCAGGCCCCAGCGCGCGGCCAGATCGGGTTTCAGGTGGCCTGATATTGCGCTGCCCTCCACCAGGCGGGGCATGAAGCTCTCGTCCATGCCGCAGGCCTGCAGCACGGCGGGCGACCAGCGGCGCTGGCCCACGTCCAGCCAGAGCGTGCCGGCGGCATCGCTCATCTCGCTGACGGCCTCGCCGCCGAGCATGAGGCGCAGCCAGTCCTTGGGCAGCAGCACGCGGCGCGTGCGGGCAAAGACTTCGGGCTCGTGCGCGCGCACCCACAGCAGCTTGGGCGCGGTGAAGCCGGGCATGGCGAGGTTGCCCGTCAGCGCATGCAGGCCCGTGCCAGCAGGTGTTTCGGGCAGCGCGGCTTCGAGCTGGGCGCATTCCGCGCCGCTGCGGCCGTCGTTCCAGAGGATGGCGGGGCGCAGCACCTCATCCGTCGCATCCAGCAGCACGGCGCCGTGCATCTGGCCGGACAGGCCGATGCCGCGCAGTGCCTTCATGGCGGCGGGATGCTCGGCCACCAGGCGGTTGATGGCACGTTCGGTGGCGGCCCACCAGTCGGCCGGCTGCTGCTCGCTCCACAGCGGCTGCGGGCGCTGCACGGTGAGTGGCTCGCCCACGCTGGCGACGAGCTGATGCTGGTCGTCCAGCAGCAGGGCCTTGAGTTCTGAGGTGCCGAGGTCGAGTCCGAGGTACATGTTGTCGGGCGGAGCCCTGCGGCCCCGCCGGGTCAGTGGCTGCCGGCGAAGCGCTTGTCGGCCTGCTTGCGGAACTCGCTGGGCGTCATGCCCTTGATGTCGAGAAAGCGCCGGTTGAAGTTGGCCACGTTGTTGAAGCCGACCTCGTAGCAGATGTCGGTGATGCGGCGCTCGCTCTCCATCAGCAGCTGGCAGGCGCGGTTGATGCGCACGCGGTTGACGAAGTCGGTGAAGGTGTTGCCGGTGGCGCGGCGGAAGAAGCGGCTGAACCGGCTTTCGCTCATGCCCAGCTCGGCGGCGATGTCGGTGGCGCTGAGCGGCTGGGCCAGGTGATCGGTGATGCGGCTGACGACCAGGTCGATCTGGTCCTGGCTCCCTTCGTCCTCCATGCTCTGCATCTGCACGGCGCTGAGCAGGCGGTAGTCGGTGCAGCGCGCCAGCTCGGCCATGAAGCTGCAGAAGGCGCCGAAGCGGCGCAGGCCGCGGCTGGCCTTGATCACCCGCCAGTGCGCCTCGGCCGCCTCGCCCAGGCCGAAGAACTCAATGCCGTGGCGGGCCCGCTCCAGCAGGGGCAGCAGCTCGGCCAGCTCGGGCAGCTGTTCGGCCGCCTGTTCCAGCGGGGCGTGGGAGAACTGGATCACCAGGTCGCGCTGGGCCACGCCCCCTTCAGGCAGGTCGAAGCTGATCCAGTTGTGCGGCAGGCGCGGGCCGGTGAGCACCAGGTGGCCGGGCTGGAACTGGCCGATCCAGTCGCCCACGAAGGCCTTGCCCGAGGTGGCGACGATGAGGTGCAGCTCGTATTCGTCGTGGTAATGCCAGCGCGCCAGCGGCGTGGGAAAGCCATGCTCCAGGCAACGGATGAAGCCGACGTCGGCCGGCTGTTCATACCCCAGCGAGGGCGAGCGGGCGTAGTCATGCTCCAGCTCGGGCTTGAGCTGGCGCGGCAGGGCGCGGGGCTTGGCGGGCATGACGGGGCAGGGGCGTTAGGCGTGAACCGCGGGTCTCAGGCCCGGCGATGTTCGGCCACAAAGCTGGCCACGCGGGCGCTGGCCTCGCGCACCGCGGTCACCAGGCGGGCATCCCCGGCCAGCGGGCCCCACAGCGGCGCGTCGGCGCAGAAGGCGGCCACCGGGTCGGCGGCGTCGCAGATGGCATGGGCCACGGCCGGATCCATGGCCTGGTCCTGGTAGGTGTAGGGGATGCCGCCGCGGTGCCACACCTGCAGGTAGGCGAGGAAAAGCGCCGGCAGCATGGCCACGCTGGCGATGCCCTCGTGGCGCGCCAGGCGCTCGCGGAAGGTGGGCGCGATGAAGCCCGGAATCTTGCTGAAGCCATCCATGGCCACGCGCTGGTTGGTGTCGGCGATCGCGGTGTTGCCGAAACGGTCCAGCACCACGTCGCGGTAGGTGGCCAGGTCGATGGGGCTGGGGCTCAGCACCGGGATGACGTCGTCCGTCACGTAGTCGAACGCCATCTTGCGGATGACCGGGTCCAACGTGCCTTCGTGGATGTAGAGATAACCCACCAGCGTGCCGGCCCAGGCGATGCAGCTGTGCGGCGCGTTGAGGAGGCGGATCTTGGCCTCCTCATGCGCCTGCACCGACTGCACCATCTCGACGCCGACGGTCTCGAAGGCCGGGCGGCCGGCGATGAAGTGGTCCTCGATCACCCACTGGATGAAGCTTTCGCCCATCAGCGCGGCCGGGTCGTCCACGCCGGTGGCGGCCAGCACACGTTCGCGCACGGCCGGCGTGGGGCGCGGCGTGATGCGGTCGACCATGGCATTGGGGCTGGTGGTGTGGGCCGGCACCCAGGCCAGCAGGGGCGCATCACCGACGAGCTCGATGAACTGCAGCAGGCCGGCGCGTGACCGTTCGCCGTTGTGGCGCAGGTTGTCGCAATTGAGCAGGGTCACGGGGCCGGCGTTGGCCGCCATGCGGCGGCGCAGGATGGCGGTGAGGGCGCCGTAGATGGTCGAGCCCGGCTGGCCGGCCTTGGCGGCATCGAGGTCGGCGCGCAGGTCGGCAAAGGTGGCGAGATCCAGCTGGTTCCTGGCATCGAGGTAATAGCCGGCCTCGGTGACGGTGAAGCTGATGATCCTGGTCGCGGCATCGGCGCCGCAGGCGATCAGGCCGGCCAGGTCGGGGGTGTAGGCGATCACCTCCTTGATGGCGGTGATGCGCTCGTAGACATGCTGGCCCTGGGGCGAGATGGTCTCCAGCGTGTAGGCGCCACCGCTGGCCTGCAGGGCGGCCATGGTGTCGGCCATGTCGGGCCGGGTGTTGCCACCGGCCAGCACCCAGCGCGTGTCACCCGCCTTGTGCAGCCGGTTGAGGTAGACGGCCTGGTGGGCGCGGTGGAAGGAACCCAGGCCGATGTGGAGGATACGGTTCATGCGTGAGGTACTCCTGGAGACTGCGGGGGAGGCGCCGCGACATCAAAGATCGAAATTGGTCGGCAGCATCACCACGTCGCGGATGGTCATG
>JBJOKP010000279.1:0-4534 GCA_046046045.1 Pseudomonadota bacterium
GCGCACCGCGCAGGCCGCCACCAAGGGCATCGGCCCGGCGCTCGATGTCGCCTTCCGCGGCGGCGCCATCACCGGCATGCTGGTGGTGGGCCTGGGCCTGCTGGGCGTGACCGGCTTCTTCTACTTCGTCAGCGGTGGCACCAACGTCGAGAGCGAGACGCTCAAGCCGCTGCTGGGCCTGGCCTTCGGCTCCTCGCTGATCTCCATCTTCGCGCGCCTGGGCGGCGGCATCTTCACCAAGGGCGCCGACGTGGGCGCCGACCTGGTGGGCAAGGTCGAGGCCGGCATTCCTGAAGACGACCCGCGCAACCCCGCCGTGATCGCCGACAACGTGGGCGACAACGTGGGCGACTGCGCCGGCATGGCCGCCGACCTGTTCGAGACCTATGCCGTGACGCTGATCGCCGCCATGGCCCTGGGTGCGCTCATGGTCAAGGACGCCGCGCTGGCCGCGGTGGTCTACCCGCTCGCGCTGGGCGGCGTGTCCATCATCGCCTCCATCATCGGCTGCAGCTTCGTCAAGGCCACGCCGGGCATGAAGAACGTGATGCCGGCGCTGTACAAGGGCCTGGTGGTGGCAGGCGTGCTCTCGCTCATCGCCTTCTACTTCGTCACGACGATGATGTTCCCGCAGGCCATCACCCTGGCCGACGGCAAGACCGTCACCGCCATGGGCCTGTTCGGCGCCTGCATCGTCGGCCTGCTGCTGACCGCCGCGATGGTGTGGATCACCGAGTTCTACACCGGCACGCAGTTCAAGCCGGTGCAGCACATCGCCCAGGCCTCGACCACCGGCCATGGCACCAACATCATCGCCGGCCTGGGCGTGTCGATGCGATCGACCGCCTTCCCGGTGATCTTCATCTGCCTGGCGATCTACGCCGCCTACGCCATGGGCGGGCTGTACGGCATCGCCATCGGCGCGACCTCCATGCTCAGCATGGCCGGCATCGTGGTGGCGCTGGACGCCTACGGCCCCATCACCGACAACGCCGGCGGCATCGCCGAGATGGCCGAGCTGCCCGACAGCGTGCGCGACATCACCGACCCGCTGGACGCCGTGGGCAACACCACCAAGGCGGTGACCAAGGGCTACGCCATAGGCTCGGCCGGCCTGGCCGCCCTGGTGCTGTTCGCCGACTACACCCACGCGCTGGAAGCGCGCGGCATGCACCTGTCCTTCGACCTGTCGGATCACAAGGTGATCGTGGGCCTGTTCATCGGCGGCCTCATCCCCTACCTGTTCGGCGCCATGGCCATGGAAGCCGTGGGCCGCGCCGCCGGCGCGGTGGTGGTGGAAGTGCGCAAGCAGTTCAAGGACGGCCAGATCATGGCCGGCCAGCGCAAGCCCGACTACAGCGCCGCGGTCGACATGCTCACCACGGCGGCCATCAAGGAAATGATCGTGCCTTCGCTGCTGCCGGTCATCGCCCCCATCGTGGTCGGCCTGGCGCTGGGCCCGGCGGCCCTGGGCGGCCTCTTGATGGGCACCATCGTCACCGGCCTGTTCGTCGGCATCAGCATGTGCACTGGTGGCGGCGCCTGGGACAACGCCAAGAAGCTGATCGAGGAAGGTTTCACCGACAGCGACGGCGTGCTGCACAAGAAGGGCAGCGAGGCGCACAAGTCGGCCGTCACCGGCGACACCGTGGGCGACCCCTACAAGGACACCGCCGGCCCCGCCGTCAACCCGCTCATCAAGATCATCAACATCGTGGCCCTGCTCATCGTGCCGCTGCTGCCCATGACGGCCAGCACGCAGGCTGCCCATGCCGCTCCGGCGGCCGTGGCGGCCAGCGCCGCACCCGCGGCGGCATCCGCTGCCAGCCAGTAAGACCAAGCGGACCGCCTGGACGATCATGGCGACCGGCCGGGCCCGTCCGGGCCGGTCATTCCGCCTCCTGAAGGCGCCCACCCGGGCGCCTTTCTTTTTTTTCATCGTCGGCAGCACCTCGTGGCCGGCAGGCACGGCCCGGGCGGCAGCCGGCACCGATATCGGCCTGGAGCACGGCGCTGTTCGGGTGATGGCCGGCGCCAGGCACTGGCTACAGTGTCCCGGGACAACCAGGAACCTGCCCATGCCCGCCCTCGCTCACGACATCGACACCGAGCTCGATCAGGCCCGCAGCGAAGGGCCCATGCGCACCATCGTCATCCCGCCCTGCCCCGAACTGCTGGTGCGGCTGCAGGGCGTCATGAGGCAACCCGACCCGGACTGGGCCGAGGTGATGGAGATCGCCGGTGCCGACGTCGCCATGGCCGCCTCGCTGGTGCGCGCCGCCAACAGCCCGTTGTACGCGCGCTCGCGCGCCGTTCAGGGCGTCGAGCAGGCCATGGCGCTGCTGGGCCTGCGCCAGACTGCCGCCCTGCTCACCCAGTTCCTCACCGCGCGCGCCCTGCCGGTCAAGCACCCGGCCATGGAGACCTTCTGGGAGATCTCGGCGCAGCGCGCCCACGCCATCACCTACATCGCCCGCCAGCTCTACGGCGTGCCGACCGACCTGGCGCACTCCTTCGGCCTGTTCTGCGACGTCGGCATCCCCATCCTGCTCAAGAGCCTGCCGGGCTATGGCGGCACGCTGGCCGAATCACGCGCCCGGCGCGACCGCAGCATGACCGCCACCGAGCAGGCCGCCCACCGCACCGACCATGCCATCGTCGGTGCCCTGGTGGCGCGCACCTGGCAGCTGGCGCCCGAGCTCAAGCCGGCCATCCGCCTGCACCACGAGGCCGAGGCCCTGGGCGACCGGCGCATCGACGACATCGTGCGCACCCTCATCGCCGCCGGCCTGGTGGCCGAGCACATCGTCGGCCAGATCGCCGGGCTGCCGCCCGGCATCGAGTGGACCCAGCGCGGACCGTCCTGCCTGGACCACCTGCAGGTGCAGCCGGGCGAACTGCTGCACTGGCAGGACGAGCTGGCCTGCCTGGCGCAGCCGTGACGCCAAGGCCTGACGACCTGGCCGGCCCATGACCGCCCCGCAGCCGGGCGCCCTGCGCGCCGGCAAGGGCTTGACAGCCGTCAATGCCAGCGCCGCGTCAGCCGCTGGCGCCATGCTGGCGTGATGGAGTCGCGCCCCTGCGGTGCTGCGCGTCACCAGGGCGACAGCCGGCCCCCGGCACCCTGCCTATGCTGCGCCGCCGCGCAGCGGTGATGCCCCGGCACGGGGCGCCACCTGGCCGGCCGAGGGATTTTCCGGCTTGTCTTCAGCGATGTTGCACTGCACAATAACGGCTTGCCGCACCCACCGGGTGCGCCCCTGCGTCCCCGACTGGCCTCACGTGGCCCTCTAGCCCCCGGCGATCCCGGTGACAGGAACAACGATGCTCTACCAGCTCTACGAAACCCAACGCGCCGTCATGAGCCCGTTCGCCGAGTTCGCCAGCGCGACGGCCAAGCTCTACAGCCATCCGCTCTCGCCCTTCTCGCAAGGCGTGGGTTCGCACCGCGTGGCCGCCAGTTTCGACCTGCTGCATCGCCTGACCAAGGAATACGAGAAGCCGGCCTTCGGCATCACCAGCGTGCCGGTGGACGGCGTGGACGTGGACGTGGCGGTGCAGGAGCAGGTCATCCAGGCCAAGCCCTTCTGCCGCCTGCTGCGCTTCAAGCGTTTCGCCGACAACGGCCCGCGCCTGGAGAAGATGCAGAAGCAGCCGGTCGTGCTGGTGGTTGCACCGCTGTCGGGCCACCACTCCACCCTGCTGCGCGACACCGTGCGCACCCTGCTGCAGGACCACAAGGTCTACATCACCGACTGGGTCGACGCACGCATGGTGCCGCTGTCCGAAGGCGCCTTCCATCTGGACGACTATGTCGCCTACGTGCAGGACTTCATCCGCCTGCTCGGCCCGGACGTCAACGTCATCTCGGTGTGCCAGCCCACCGTGCCGGTGCTGGCCGCGATCTCGCTGCTGGCCAGCAACGGCGAATTCACGCCGCGCACCATGACCATGATGGGTGGCCCCATCGACGCGCGCAAGAGCCCGACCGCCGTCAACAACCTGGCCATGAACCGCAGCCACGAGTGGTTCCAGAACAACGTGATCTACCGCGTGCCGGCCAACTACCCCGGCGCCGGCCGTGCGGTCTACCCGGGCTTCCTGCAGCACACCGGTTTCGTGGCCATGAACCCGGACCGCCACCTCAACTCGCACTGGGACTACTTCCTCGACCTGGTGCGTGGTGACGACGACAGCGTCGAGGCCCACCGCCAGTTCTACGACGAGTACAACGCCGTGCTGGACATGCCGGCCGAGTACTACCTCGAGACCATCAAGCTGGTGTTCCAGGACTTCGCCCTGGTCAACGGCACCTGGAAGGTCAAGGGCCAGCCGGTGCGCCCGCAGGACATCAAGACCACCGCCCTGCTGACGGTGGAAGGCGAGCTCGACGACATCTCCGGCGCCGGCCAGACCAGGGCGGCGCACGGCCTGTGCACCGGCATCGCGTCGGCCAAGCAGAAGCACTACGACGTGGTCGGCGCTGGCCACTACGGCATCTTCTCGGGCCGCCGCTGGCGCGAGAAGGCCTACC
>JBJOKP010000280.1:0-4530 GCA_046046045.1 Pseudomonadota bacterium
AGATCTCGCGCTCGGCCGAGCTGCCGCCCATGAGCACGGCCACGCGGCCCAGCGAGATGGCCGGCGGCAGGTGCACGGTCTGGCCATGGGCCAGGGGGATCTCGCGCGCCAGATGGGGATCGAAGGTGGGGGTCGTCATGCCTGTGCTCCGTTTGCAGCGGGGTGGTGAGGCCCCGGGCCACGCAAGGACTCGACCACCCTGGCCGGCACGGCGCCGATGGAGCCCGCGCCCATGACGATGACCACGTCACCACCCCGGGCGTGCTGGACGATGGCGGCCGGCAGATCAGCCACGGCGTCGACGAAGACCGGATCGACCCGGCCGGCCACGCGCAGGGCGCGCGCCAGGCTGCGGCCATCGGCCGCCACCAGGGGCGCCTCGCCGGCGGCATAGACCTCGGTGAGCAGCACGGCATCGGCGCTGCCCATGACCTTGACGAAGTCCTCGAAGCAGTCGCGTGTGCGGGTGTAGCGGTGGGGCTGGAAGGCCAGCACCAAGCGCTGGCCGGGAAAGGCGCCGCGCGCCGCGGCGATCACCGCCGCCATCTCCACCGGGTGGTGGCCGTAGTCGTCGATGAGGGTGAAGACGCCGCCGCCCTGGGCCTCGGCCACCGGTAGCTCGCCATAACGCTGGAAGCGCCGGCCCACGCCGCCGAAGTTGGCCAGGGCTTTCACGATGGGCGCGTCCGGCAGCTCCAGCTCGGTGGCCACGGCGATGGCGGCCAGGGCGTTGCGCACGTTGTGCTCGCCCGGCAGGTTGAGGGTGATCTCCAGCGGCGGCATGGTCGTGCCGTTGCGGCGCAGACAGGTGAAGCGCATCTGCCCGCCGGGCAGGGCCTGCACGTTGACGGCGCGCACCTGGGCCTCCTCGCTCATGCCGTAGGGGATGAGGGGGCGCGAGAGCATGGGCAGGATGGAGCGCACGCCGGGGTCGTCCACACACATCACGGCCGCGCCGTAGAAGGGCATCTTGTGCAGGAAGTCGACGAAGGCGGCCTTGAGGCGCGAGAGGTCGTGCCCGTAGGTGTCCATGTGGTCGGCGTCGATGTTGGTGACCACCGAGACCATGGGCGTGAGGTTGAGGAAGCTGGCGTCGCTTTCGTCGGCCTCGACCACGATGTAGTCGCCCGAGCCCAGGCGCGAGTTGGCGCCGGCGCTGTTGAGCTTGCCGCCGATCACGAAGGTCGGGTCCACGCCGGCCTCGGCCAGCACGCTGGTGACCAGCGAGGTGGTGGTGGTCTTGCCGTGGGTGCCGGCGATGGCGATGCCGCTCTTGAGCCGCATCAGCTCGGCCAGCATGACGGCGCGCGGCACCACCGGGATGCGCGCGGCCCGTGCCGCCAGTACCTCGGGGTTGTCGGCCTTCACCGCCGTGGAGGTCACCACCGCCTGGGCGCCGCGGATGTGGGCCGCGTCATGACCCTGGCAGACGGTGACGCCCAGCTCGGCCAGTCGGCGCGTCACGACACTGTCAGCCTGGTCCGACCCCGAGACGGTGTAGCCCAGGTTGTGCAGGATCTCGGCGATGCCGCTCATGCCGGCACCGCCCACGCCAACAAAATGAATGTGCTTGACCGCGTGTTTCATGCGGCGCTCCTTTGCCGCGCGGCGACCACGGCCTCGATCTCGTCAGCCACCTTGGCGGCAGCCTGCGGGCGGGCCAGCGCGCGGGCGCGTTCGGCCATGGCCAGCAGGGCGGGACGGTCGAGGCCGGCGATCAGCGCGGCCAGTTGGTCGGGGTTCATCTCGGCCTGGGGCAGGTGGATGCCGGCCTGGTGGCCGGCCAGCCAGGCCGCGTTGTCACGTTGATGGCTGGTGGTGCTGACGATGAGGGGCACCAGCACGGCCGGCACACCAGCGGCGCAGAGCTCGCTCACCGTCACCGCGCCGGCGCGGCAGATCACCAGGTCGCAGGCGGCCAGTTCGGCCGCCATGTCGTCGATGAAGGGCCGCACGTCCTCGCGCCGCACCTGGCCGTCGCCCGCGCCGGTCAGGCCCAGGGCGCGGTAGTCCTCCAGCACGTCGGCATGGTGGGCCACGCCGGTCTGGTGGATGAGGTGGGGCCGCTGCCCGGGCGCCAGCCTGGCCATGGCCTGGGGCAGGGTGCGGTTGAGCACCTGGGCGCCCAGGCTGCCACCCACGATGAGCACGCGCAGGCGGCCGCTGCGGCCGGCGAAACGTGCGGCCGGGGCGGGCAGGGTCTCGATCTCGGCCCGCACCGGATTGCCGGTGACCACGGCGCGCGGCAGGGCCTGCACCGCGGGGCCGTCGAAGCCGAAGGTGATGCGGGCGGCCAGGCGGGCCAGCAGGCGGTTGGAGAGCAGCAGCGCGGCGTCCGCATTCACCAGCAGGAGGGGGCGGCGCTGGGCGGCGGCGGCCAGGCCACCAGGCAGGCAGACATAACCGCCCATGCCCAGCACGGCGTCGGGCGCGCGGCGTGTCATCAGGCCGCGGCTGGCCAGCAGGGCCAGCACCAGCTGCCAGCTACCCTGCAGTCGGCCCATGAAGCCCTTGCCGCGCAGGCCGGCGAAGGCCAGGCAGTCCATGGGGATGCCGGTGGGCGGCACCAGCTTGTTCTCCATGCCGTGGCGGGTGCCCAGCCAGCTCACGCTCCAGCCGCGCCGCTGCATCTCGCGCGCAACCGCGAGGCCGGGAATGATGTGACCGCCGGTGCCGGCCGCCATGATGAGGAGGTGACGGCCGCTCATGGCGCACGCCCTCCACGCATCAGCTGGCGGTTCTCGTAGTCCACCCGCAGCACCACGGCCAGGGCGATGCAGGTCAGCAGCACGGCCGAGCCGCCGTAGCTCAGCAGCGGCAGGGTCAGGCCCTTGGTCGGCAGGGCGCCCAGGTTGACGCCCATGTTGATGAGGGCCTGGCCTCCCATCCAGATGCCTATGCCCTGGGCCGTGAGGCCGGCAAAGACCCGGTCCAGCGCAATCGCCTGGCGGCCGATCTGGAAGATGCGCCGCACCAGCCAGAAGAAGGTGCCGATCACCACCAGCACACCCACCAGGCCCAGCTCCTCGCCGATCACGGCCAGGATGAAGTCGGTGTGCGCCTCGGGCAGGTAGTGCAGCTTCTCCACCGAGTTGCCCAGGCCCTGGCCGAAGATCTCGCCGCGACCGAAGGCGATGAGGGAATGCGTCAGCTGGTAGCCCTTGCCCTGGGCGTAAAGCGGGTTCCAGGGGTCGAGGTAGGCAAAGATGCGCTCGCGCCGGGTGTCGTTGAAGGCCACCATCATGATGAACACGCCCACCAGCACCAGGGTGCTGAGCAGGAACATGCGGCCGTTCACCCCGCCCAGGAAGAGGATGCCCATGGCAATGAGGGCGATGACGATGAAGGCCCCCATGTCCGGCTCGGCCAGCAGCAGGCCGCCGGTGAAACCCAGGGCGATGGCCATGGGCGCCACGGCCTTCAGGAACTGCTCCTTCATCTCCATCTTGCGCACCATGTAGTTGGCGGCATAGAGGGTGATGGCCAGCTTGGCGAGTTCGCTGGGCTGGAAGTTGATGATGACCAGCGGGATCCAGCGCCGGCTCTTGTTCACCACCTTGCCGATGAAGGGCAGCAGCACCAGGACCAGCAGCACCAGGGCGGCGACGAAGAGCAGCGGCGCCCATTCCTCCCACTTGCGCATGGGCACGCAGAAGGCCAGGGCGGCACAGCCCAGGCCCAGGGCCATGGCGGCCAGGTGCCGAAGGAAGAAATGGGTCTGGGCGTAGTTGGCGTAGCGCGGGCTGTCGGGCAGCTGGATGGTGGCCGAATACACCATCACCAGGCCCATGCAGAGCAGGGCCACGATGACCCAGGCCAGGCTGGCGTCGAAGCCCACGAAGCGGCCCGACTCGCCCGAGGAGACGCTGACCCAGTCGCGCACCGGCACGCGGCCCACGCGCTCAGCCCCCGCACCGGCCAGGCCGAAGCGCGCCGGCAGCAGGCCGGCCAGGGTGTCGAGGATGCCCCGCCCGGCCGCGGCCAGGCCGCGGCCCAGGGCGGCAGCGCCGTCCTTGAGCTGGCTCTGCCAGGGGCGATGGGCCATGGAGCGGGCCGCCTTCATGCCGACACCTCGCCACGGGCTATCGCCACCTCGCGCACCGTGTCCACGAAGACCTCGGCGCGGTGGGCATAGTTGCGGAACATGTCCAGACTGGCGCAGGCGGGGCTGAGCAGCACGGCATCGCCCGAACGGGCCTGCTCGAAGCACCAGCGCGTGGCAGCCGGCAGGTCGTCGAAGCGCTGGATGGCCACCCCGGCGGCGGCGCAGGCCGCGCCCACGGCCACGGCGATGCTGCCGGCGTCTTTCCCGATCAGGGCCACGGCACGGGCGTTGCGGGCCAGGGGCGGGGCCAGCGGCGTGAAGTCCTGGCCCTTGCCGTCACCGCCCAGGATGATGGCCAGCTTGCCCGGCGCCTTGTCGGCCCCCAGGCCGTCGAGGGCGGCGACCGTGGCACCCACGTTCGTGCCCTTGCTGTCGTCATAGGCCTCGATGCCGTCGATCACGGTCAGCCAGTCCACCCGGTGCGG
>JBJOKP010000281.1:0-4515 GCA_046046045.1 Pseudomonadota bacterium
CAGCCCATCGACCACTACAGCGGCTTCCACCTCTTCTTCAGTCAACTGGCCTCGGGAGACAGCGTGGCGCCCTTCCGCCAGGTGGGCGACTACGAGGCCGGCCTGGCCCGGCTAAAGGCCTATGTGCACTTCCTGGGCCGCTGCGAGCAGCGCATGGTCGAGGGCATGGGGCGTGGCGTGGTGCTGCCACGGCTGCTGGCCGAACGCCTGCAGGTGCAGATGGCCGAGCTGGGAGAACAGGCGCCGGGGGATTCGCCCTTTCTCAAGCCCACGCGCAACTATCCGGACAGCGTGCCGGCTGCCGACCGTGGCCGCCTGACCGCCCTCTACACCCAGGTGGTGGAGGGCAAGGTGCGGCCGGCCCATCGCCGCCTTGCCCGCTTCCTCGCCGAGCGTTATGTGCCGGCGGCGCGACCAGGCGTGGGCCTGTCCGAGCTGCCCGGCGGGCGGGCGCTCTACGAGCACCTGGTGCGCAGCCAGACCACCCTGGACCTGGCGCCCGAGGCCATCCATGCCCTGGGCCTGCGCGAGGTGGACAAGCTCACCCAGGGCATGGTCGCCATCGCCAGCCAGCTGGGCCACGGCGGCAACCTGGCCGAGTTTTTTGTCCATCTGCGCAGCGATGCGCGCTACCGGCCGGCCTCGGCCGCCGCCATGCAGGCCGGCTATGCGGCCATCGCCGCCCGGGTGGAGGCCCGCCTGGGCGAGCTCTTCCTGCATCGCCCGAAGACGCGGCTGGAGATCAAGCCCGTGCCTGAACTGGAGGCGCCCACATCCCCGGGGGCCTACTACATGGGTGGCTCGCTGGAAGCTGACCGTGCCGGTGTCTTTTACTTCAACACCCACGACCTGGCGAGCCGCTCCACCTACGGCATGGAGACGCTCTACCTGCATGAGGCCGTGCCCGGCCACCACTACCAGGGCAGCCTGGCGGCGGAGAACGAGGCCTTGCCCAAGCTGCTGCGCTACGAGGGCGGACCGGCCTACTGGGAGGGCTGGGCCCTCTATGCCGAAAGCCTGGGGCCGGAGCTGGGCCTGTTCACCGACCCGCTGCAGCATTTCGGCCATCTCAACGACGCCATGCTGCGCGCCATGCGCCTGGTGGTGGACACCGGCCTGCACGTCAAGGGCTGGAGCCATGGCCAGGCGGTGGACTACATGCTGGCCCATTCAGCCATGAGCCGCACCGAGGTGGTGGCCGAGGTGGAGCGCTACATCGCCGACCCGGGCCAGGCCCTGTCCTACAAGCTGGGCGAGCTGCACATCCGCGGTCTGCGCCAGCAGGCCGAGGCCAGACTGGGTTCCCGCTTCGACCTGCGCACCTTCCATGACCAGGTGCTCAACACGGGCGCCCTGCCACTGACAGTGCTGCGCGCCAAGATCGAAGGCTGGATCGCGCAGCAGGCCCAGGCCGCCTGACGAAGGTCAGCGTGCCGATTCCGTGCCGAGCTGCGACTGAGGCCTGACGGAAGGAAGGGGGGCCTTCGGTGCCATCGCAGCAGCCGACCGGGCCGCCAGGCGAGGCGCCAGATAACGGTCATGCAGCCACATGCCCACCAGCATGGACACCACGAAGGCAGCCGCGCCTGGCAGGCCCGCGCCCAGGGCAACCAGGGCCGGGCCCGGGCAGAAGCCGCCCAATCCCCAGCCGGCGCCGAACAGCAGGCCGCCGACCAGCAGCCTGCGATCAATGACCGTGGAATTGGGAATCTCGATGTGCTCGCCAGTCAGCGAAAGCTGGCCAGCAGCATGGCGGCGGCGGGCCAGCCAGAAGGCCAGCACGGCGACGGCGATGGCCCCGCCCATGACCAGGGCCAGGCTGGGATCCCAGGCACCGGTGATATCCAGGAAACCCTGGACCTTGGAGGGATCGGTCATGCCGGCAGCGATGAGGCCCAGGCCGAAGATGAGGCCGCTCAGCAGGGCAACGAAGAAGGACATGGTGGATATCTCTGCGAAAGGCGATATGTGCGGGTGTGGACTCGCCTCAATCGGGCGAGATGCGACAAGGAATCAAGGTGACGTCGGGGAGAAACCGCTGCGCACCGACTCACTGGCCCAGCAGGTGGCGCACCAGGTAGACGGTGAAGGCGCCCGCGCCCATGAAGGCCATCACGTTGACCAGGGAGCGCAGCGAGAAGCGACTCAGGCCACAGACGCCGTGGCCGCTGGTGCAGCCGTTGCCCATGCGTACGCCCACGCCCACGAGGAGGCCGGCCACCACCAGCATCGGCGTGCCTGCCACCGGGGTGGCGTCGGGCAACGGCGCGGCCAGGCGCCAGACCAGGGAGGCGATCAGCAGGCCGATGAGGAAGGCGATCCGGTTGGCTTCCGGCCGCAGGCTCAGTCCGCCGGTCACGGCGCGGAGCGGGCTCGCAAGAATGCCTGCAATGCCGGCCACCCGCCCGTTGCCCAGCAGGTAAAGCGCGGTGGCCAGTCCGATCACCAGGCCGCCTATCAGCGAAGCAAGGGGTGTGAAGTGTTGCCAGTCAATGGTCATGAAAGTGACTTCTGGAAGTGGGGAAGGTTGACAGAGCCTTGATGCAGATCGACCTGTTGGTGTCGCAGCCTTGCCCGAGGCGATGTCGGCTACATATCATGCTCGGTTTATATTATCCGTCAGCGTTGAGGGATACCCGTACCCCTGTCTGTATCTGGCAATTTCACGCATGAACGCCGCACGGATCCACGCCTTCTTCGACCCCGCCACCTGGACAGTGACCCATGTGGTGGCCTGCCCACGGACGCAGCGCTGCGCCATTGTTGACAGCGTGCTGGACTACGACCCCAAGTCCGGCCGCACCTCGACCCGAAGCGCCGATCAGGTGATCGCCTTCGTGCGTGAACAGGGCCTGGTTGTCGACTGGCTGCTCGAAACCCATGCCCACGCCGACCACCTCTCGGCCGCCCCCTACCTGAAGCAGCACCTGGGTGGCCGGATTGCCATCGGCGAGCACATCCGCACCGTGCAGGCAGTCTTCAAGGGCGTTTTCAATGCCTCGGACATGGACATCGAGGGCCGGGACTTCGACCAACTCTTTAGTGATGGCGAGCACTTCGCCATCGGCTCCCTGGACGCCGTGACGCTGCACACCCCTGGCCACACGCCCGCCTGCGTGAGCTACCAGGTGGGCAACGACGTCTTCGTGGGCGACACGCTCTTCATGCCCGACTACGGCACGGCGCGCTGCGACTTCCCCGGGGGTCATGCCGCCACCCTTTATGCATCGATCCAGCGCCTGCTGGCCCTGCCGCCGCAGACCCGGCTGCACATGTGCCACGACTACCAACCCGGCGGCCGCGAGGTGAAATGGGTCTGCACCGTGGCCGAGCAGCGCGCCAGCAACCTGCATGTGCGCGAGGGCATCACCTGCGAATCCTTCGTCGCCATGCGCCAGGCCCGTGACGCCACCCTGGACATGCCGGTGCTCCTGCTGCCGTCGGTGCAAGTGAACGTGCGCGCGGGCCGCATGCCGCCCGCCGAGGACAACGGCAAGAGCTACCTGAAGATCCCGATCAACGCGCTTTGACAGCGTCACTCGAATGAGGAACGGCCCGCCGAGACGGGCCGTCCCTCATTCTTTCGGCAGGCTCCGCGGTCAGTGCTGCAACTGCAGCCGGCCGCGCTGGCCCTGCAGGGTGTGGTCGAGGAGCTTGGCCGCCGCATAGATGGCGGCGATGGTGGGCGTGGGCGTGCCGGTGATGCGGCCCAGTTCCACGACCGAGCCAACCAGGGCCTCGAGCTCCAGGCCGCGGCCGGCTTCGACGTCCTGCAGCATGGAGGTCTTGTGCGCACCCACGGCCTCGGCGCCGGCGATGCGCTGCTCCAGCGAGATCTTGAACACCACGCCCAGTTGCTCGGCCACCGTGCGGGCCTCGGTCATCATGGCCGCGGCCAGCTCGCGCGAGGGGCCGTAGCGGCAGATGTCCTGCAGCGTGGCATGGGTGAGCGCCGAGATGGGGTTGAAGCTGAGGTTGCCCCAGAGCTTGACCCAGATCTCGCTGCGGATGTCGCGAGCCACCGGCGCCTTGAAGCCGGCACGGATGAAGGCCTGCGAGAGTGCCTCGATGCGCGGGCTGCGCGTGTTGTCTGGCTCGCCCAGGGTGAAGCGGTTGCCTTCGATCACCTTCACATGGCCGGGCGCCAGCAGCTCGGCCGCGGGGTAGACCACGCTGCCGATGATGCGTTCGGGCTCGATGGCCGCGGCAATGCGGCCGTCCGGATCCACCGCCGCCACGGCGCGGCCCTCATGCGGGCCGGCCAGCTTGTGGAAGTACCACCAGGGGATGCCGTTGATCATGGTGACCACCACGGTCTGCGGGCCGAAGAGCTCGCGCAGCCCGGGCAGCAGGTCGGCCACCTGGTGAGCCTTGACGGTGAGCAGCACGGCGTCCTGCGGACCGGCCTCGGCCATGTGCTGCACGGCCTTGGCGGTGGGGGCGTGCAGCTCGCTGCCGTCTTCCAGCGTGAGGCGGAAGCCGTGGGCACAGATGGCCTCGAGGTTGCGGTTGCGG
>JBJOKP010000282.1:0-4501 GCA_046046045.1 Pseudomonadota bacterium
TTTTCGGCCTTGCGGCCCACCATGAAGCCGGTGATGTTCTGCAGGAAGACCAGCGGCACGCCGCGCTGGGCACACAGCTCGATGAAGTGCGCGCCCTTCTGCGCCGATTCGCCGAACAGGATGCCGTTGTTGGCGACGATGCCGATGGTGGTGCCGTAGAGCTGGGCAAAGCCGGTCACCAGCGTCGCGCCGTAGCGGGCCTTGAACTCGTCGAAGCGTGAGCCATCGACCACGCGGGCGATGACCTCGCGCACGTCGTAGGGCTTGCGGGTGTCGGCGGGGATGATGCCGTAGAGCTCGGCCGGGTCGTAGGCCGGCTCTTCGCTCGCCCCGCGCGGCGGCTGCACCGGCCGCTGGCGGTTGAGGTTGGCGACGATGCGGCGGGCAATGGCCAGGGCATGGGCGTCGTTCTCGGCCAGGTGGTCGGCCACGCCGCTGATGCGTGTGTGGACGTCGCCGCCGCCCAGGTCCTCGGCGCTGACCACCTCGCCGGTGGCGGCCTTCACCAGCGGCGGGCCGCCCAGGAAGATCGTGCCCTGGTTGCGCACGATGACGGTCTCGTCGCTCATGGCCGGCACATAGGCGCCGCCCGCCGTGCACGAGCCCATCACCACGGCGATCTGGGCGATGCCCTGGGCCGACATCTGCGCCTGGTTGTAGAAGATGCGGCCGAAGTGGTCGCGGTCCGGGAAGACCTCGTCCTGGCGCGGCAGGAAGGCGCCGCCCGAATCCACCAGGTAGACGCAGGGCAGGTGGTTCTGCAGCGCGATCTCCTGCGCGCGCAGGTGTTTCTTCACCGTCATGGGGTAGTAGGTGCCGCCCTTGACGGTGGCGTCGTTGGCGATCACCACACATTCCAGGCCCTGCACCCGGCCCACGCCGGCAATCATGCCGGCGGCCGGCGCCTCGTCGCCATACATGCCTTGCGCCGCAAGCTGGCCGATCTCGAGGAAGGGCGTGCCCGGGTCGAGCAGCTGCTCCACGCGGTCGCGCGGCAGCAGCTTGCCGCGGGACGTGTGTTTCTCGCGCGCGGCGGCACCGCCGCCTTCCGAGGCACGGCCGGCCTGGCGGCGCAGGTCGTCCACCAGGGCGCGCATGGCCTCGGCGTTCTTCTGGAAGTCCGCCGAACGCGGCTGGACCTGGGTCTGGAGCTGGGACATGGTGGGCGTTCCTGGGGAACCTGGGGGAATCGTCGGGCCGGGCGGCGCCGGCCGTCCGTCCGCAGTGGCGCGGACGATGGCCACCTCGGCGGCCCCGGACGATAGGCGCAAGCGCGGCGCGCGCCTAGCGGGCCGGCCCGGTGACCGCAGCCAAAATGGTTGCAAAGCCTGCCAGAGCTGCTGCCGCCCACCGCCCTCCCTCATCCGCCCCACCATGCCCACCGCCGCCCGCACCGTTGCTGCTGCCATCACGCCCATGGCCTTTGTGCGCACCATCGCCGCGGCCTATGCGGCGCGTGGCCTGGCGCTGGACGGTCTGCTGGCCGCGGCGCAGATCACGCCAGACGAACTGGCCCAGCCCGCGGCCTGCATCACCGCCGCCCAGCTCGAGGCGGCCAGCGGCCATGCCATGAAGGAGCTGGACGACGAGGGCCTGGGCTGGTTCAGCCGCCGCCTGCCCTGGGGCAGCTACGGCCTGCTCTGCCGCGCCTCGCTGAGTGCACCCGACCTGGGCCTGGCCCTGGCGCGCTGGTGCCGCCACCACCGTCTGCTGACCGAGGATCTGGGCTTTGTGCTGGAGCGCCCGGAAGTGGCGGCGGCCGGGGCCGAGCCGCTGGCGCGCCTGCGCCTGGTGGAGCAGCGCGACTTCGGCGCCGGGCGCGAGTTCTGCCTGCTCACCTACCTGCGCTTCGTGCATGGCTGGGCGAGCTGGAGCATCGATTCCCTGCTGCCGCTGCAGCAGGTCACCCTGCCCTTCGAGCGCCCGTCCCACGGGGCGCTGTACGAGAAGCTTTTCCCCGGGCCGGTGGTGTTCGGCGCGGCCGAGGCCAGCCTGGTGTTTGCCGCCAGTTATCTGGCCCTGCCGCAGCGGCGCGACGAGGCGGCCCTGCAGCGCCTTCTGGCGCGGCTGCTGCCGCTCACCGTCAAGCCCTACAAGCGCGATCGCCTGCTGGTGCAGCGGGTGCGGGCCCTGCTGGCCCAGGCCACGGTCGTGCCCGGGGCGGGGGAGGGGGGCCGCAGCGGGGCGGAGGCGGGCGCCGCCGTGGCGCTGGATGCCGCGGCCATGGCCCGCGCCCTGCATCTTTCGCCGCGCAGCCTGTTCCGGCGCCTGGCCGAGGAGGGGGCCAGCCTGCAGCAGCTCAAGGAGGAGGCGCGCCTGGAGCAGGCGCGCCACTGGCTGACCCGCAGCGAGCGGCCGATCAAGCAGATCGCCGGCCTGGCGGGTTATGCCAGCGAGAAGAGCTTTGCCCGCGCCTTCAAGCTCTGGACCGGGCTGACGCCGAGTGACTACCGGCGTCGCGAGCCCGGGCGGGTGCAGTCCCAGTAGGCTTATTTCTTGGGCATCTCGCCGTGGTTGTGGCCGCCATGGCCGTGGTCATGGCCGGCATGGCCATCCTTGGCCGCGCCGCCCATGCCGCCGCCCAGGGCGCGCACCTCGGCCTTGACCTCGATGGTTTCCTTCTTGCCGTCCTTGCCTTCGACGGTCAGGGTGACCGGCACGTTGTCGCCAGCCTTGAGCGGCTGCTTCAGCGCCATGAGCATGACGTGGTAGCCGCCTGGCTTGAGCTCCACCGCCTTGCCGGCCGGCAGCTCAAGGGCGGGGATGGCGTTCATCATCATGCGGTCGCCGTCCATCTTCATCTCGTGCACCTCGACCACGCCGGCCACCGGCGAGGCCGCGCCCACGAGCTTGCCGCCCTTGGCCGAGGTGATCTTGGCGAACATGCCGGTGGCCTTCTGCTGGGCCACGGTGCCACGCACCCAGGCGTCGCTGACGGTGGTCTGGGCCTGTGCGGCGAAGGCGGCGGCCAGCAGGGCGGCGGCCGGGACGAGCTTGCGGGCCAGGGTGAGGGTCGAGGAGGTGGTCATGGATGGCATTCCTGGTGTAGGGGTAGGGAAGGGACTGTCAGCCCGGGCCGCGGGCCCGGAACAGGGGAGGGGGAATCGGGAACAGGGAAAGTGCATGCCCGGTGGTCCGGACCTGCGCACCGGCCAGGTCGGGCTGACCCTGACGTGCGGCTGGCGTGTGGCCGGCCGCGAGGGCGCTGCCGTCGTGGCTCAGGCCGTGTGCCGCGACGGCGGGGCGCGTGGCAGGCCGGGGCGCTGCCGCTGACCGCTCGCGGGCAGGGGGGCGGCCACCTGGCTCAGCCGTGCGGCAGTCGCCAGGGGGAGGGGCAGGCTCAGGGCCTGGCCGACCGCGGGGGGCAGGGCGGCCGATCCTCCCGGCACGGCACACGCCGGGCAGGACGCGCAGTCCGTGCCGGGGGAGCGAGGTGATGCCGGAAGCGGCGCCGGATCCGTGGACTGGGGGGCACTGCCATGGCGGCTGAGCCCGGCCTGGTGCAGCCAGGCGCTGGCCCGGGCATCGGCAGAAACGGCGTGGAAGCACCACTCGCTGATGACCCCTCGCGGCAGCGCTGCCCAGGCCTGGCTCAGCAGGGCCAGGGCCAGGCCCAGCATCAGCGCACGGGCCCGGCGGCTGGCGCAGGGGCCGCCTTCGGGCGCCAGGGACGGCCGGGGGGAACCGGGGGATGTATCTCGCACGGCGCGCATTGTGCGCAAGAGCGCTGCCTTGCGGACCCACCAGGGCCCGACTGGCGCGACGTAGATCAAGCCAAACCCGTGAATGCTGCCGGGTTGGCAGGAATGGCGCCTCAGCGCGCCGCGTCCAGCATGCCCACGTAGTCGTCGGCGCTGGCCAGGCGCGGATTGGTCTTGTGGCAGTGGTCGGCCAGGGCACCGCGGACGATGCGCTCGTAGAGGTCGCGGGTCACGCCCATGGCGGCCAGGCCCGAAGGCAGGCCCAGCCGGGCGTTCATGGCCTTGATGGCCGCGCCGATGGCGCCGGCGGCGTCTTCGCTTGCCGAAAGGCCCATGGCCTGGGCCATGCGCTGCAGGCGCTGCTCCTTCTGCACCGTGTCGGCCTCGGCGTTGAAGGCCACGACGGCGGGCAGGAACATGGCGTTCAGCGTGCCGTGGTGCAGGCGCGGGTTGACGCCGCCCAGGCTGTGGCTGAGCGAATGCACGCAGCCCAGGCCCTTCTGGAAGGCCATGGCGCCCTGCATCGAGGTGCTCATCATCTGCAGCCGAGCGTCGAGGTCGCTGCCGTTGGTGGTCGCGCGTTCGATGTGGGCCCAGCCGCGCGCCAGGCCGTCGAGCGCGATGCCATCGGCCGGCGGGTTGTAGGGCGCGGCCATGAAGGTTTCCATGCAGTGGGCGATGGCGTCCATGCCCGTCGCAGCGGTCAGCAGGGGCGGCAGGGCCAGGGTCAGCTCGGGATCGCAGATGGCGGCCTTGGGCATGAGGTGCCAGCTGTGGAAGCCCAGCTTGCGGCCGTCGTC
>JBJOKP010000283.1:0-4499 GCA_046046045.1 Pseudomonadota bacterium
CTTCTCCACATTGCTGGTCGACTTGGCCGTGGCCGTCACCTTCTCGGTGATCTGCACCGTGATGGTGTCGCCCACCAGGCGGGCGCGGTGATCCTCGAACAGCGGCCGGTAGGCCCCGGCCTGGAAGATGGAGCCATTGCTCACCGGGGCGATCACCGGCGCGGGCGGGCGGCGCTGGGTGGGCTCGGCAATGTCCACCTTGGCGGTGGAGGGCATCATCGATGAGCAGGCCGGCAGCAGCACGACGGCGGCCAGGGCGGCGGCACGGTTCAGGCGCAGGGCAAGGCGACGCATGGCAGACCCCCTTCAGAGCTGGGTCAGACGCTGCAACATCTGGTCGGAGGTGGAGATGGCCTTGGAGTTGAGCTCGTAGGCGCGCTGGGTCTGGATCATGGTCACCAGTTCCTCCACCACGTTGACGTTGGAGGTCTCCAGAAAACCCTGCGAGAGCGTGCCCAGGCCGCCGGTGCCGGCCACGCCCGAGTTCGGCGTGCCCGAGGCCGCCGTCTCGATGAAGAGGTTCTGGCCCTTGGCCTCGAGGCCGGTGGGGTTGACGAAGTTGGCCAGCTGGAACTGCCCGCCCGGCGTGGTCTTGCCCGCGGGCAGGGCGAAGGTGATGGTGCCGTCCTCGGCCACGGTGATGCCCTGGGCATCCTGGGGCACCTGGCCGGCGCCCATCACCGGGTAGCCGCTGTTGTTGACGATCTGGCCGGTGGCGCTGACCTGGAAGCTGCCGTCGCGGGTGTAGGCCGTGCTGCCGTCGGGCATCTGGATCTGGAAGAAGCCGTTGCCCTTGACCGCCACGTCCAGCGTGTTGCCGGTCTGCTGCAGGTTGCCCTGGGTGAACTGCTTGGGCGTGGCCACGGCGCGCACGCCCAGGCCCACCTGCAGGCCGGTGGGCAGCTGGCTCTGCTCGCTGCTCTGCGCGCCGCTCTGCCGCAGCGTCTGGTACATCAGGTCCTCGAACACGGCATGGGCGCGCTTGTAGCCCGTGGTGCCGACGTTGGCGAGGTTGTTGGAGACCACGTCCAGCTGGGTCTGCTGGGCTTCCATGCCGGTCTTGGCGATCCAGAGGGAGCGCATCATGGTCGGCCTGCCTTTCGTCTTGGGGTGTCGGGGATGGGGGTATGGCGCGGTTCAGCCCGATTCAGCGCGGGGACAGCAGTTGCTGGGCCGCCTGCTCATCCTTTTCGGCCGTCTGGATCATCTTCATCTGGGCCTCGAACTGGCGGGCCGCGCTGATCATGGCGACCATGGTCTCCACCGGGCTCACGTTGGAGCCTTCGAGGGCGCCGGCCTGCAGGCGGGCACGTGGATCGGCCGGCAGCTCGCCGCCCTGGGCACGGAACAGGCCGTCGTCGCCGCGGTCCAGCGGCGCCTCGGGCGTGACCATCTTGAGCTTGCCCACGGGCTGGGGCCTGGCCGCGCCGACCCGGGCCGAGATGGTGCCGTCGGGCGCGATCTCGACCTCGGCCCCGGTGGGGATGCTGATGGGGCCGCCTTCGCCCAGCACGGTGCGGCCCTCGCGGGTGACGAGCTGGCCCTGGCTGTCCACGTCCAGCGCGCCGGCCCGGGTGTAGGCCTCGGTGCCGTCCAGGCCCTGCACCGCCATCCAGGCGCCGCCCTGCATGGCCACGTCCAGGCTGCGGCCGGTGCCGGTGACCGGGCCGGGCTCGGGGTTGTAGCCGGTGCTGGTCTCCAGGGCATAGGCCCGCGTGGAAGCACCGTCGCCCCGCACCGGCACGGCGCGGAAGGCCTGCATCTCGGCGCGGAAGCCCGTGGTGGACGCATTGGCCAGGTTGTTGGACAACACGTCCTGCCGCTGCATGGCCGACTTGGCGCCGGTCATGGTGAGATAGATCATGCGGTCCATGGCGGGTCTTCCGGTGGGTCGGGGGCGCGGGTCTCAGGCGGACGGGGTGGCGGTGGCGACGGGGCCGTCGGCGTTCAGGGGCTCAGCGCAGGTTGACCAGGGTCTGGAGGATCTGGTCCTCGGTCTTGATGGTCTGGGAGTTGGCCTGGTACATGCGCTGGGCGGTCATCATGTTGACCAGCTCGGCCGTCAGGTCGACGTTGGATTCCTCCAGCGCCCCGCTCTGCAGCAGGCCGCGCGTGCCCTCGGTCGGGTTGCCCATGGCGGCCTCGCCCGAGGCCAGGGTCTCGCGCCAGGCATTGCCGCCGATGGGCTGCAGGCCCTGCGGGTTGTCGAAAGTGGTCAGGCCGATCTGGGCGAAGGAGACCGACTTGCCGTTGCTGTAGGTGGCCAGCAGCTGGCCCTTGGGATCGACCGACAGGCCGCTCAGCTGGCCCATGGCATTGCCGTCCACGGTGAGCTTGGTGACGCCGAAGTTGGACGAATACTGGGTCGAGCCGGTCAGGTCCAGGGTCAGCGGCGAGCTGAGGTTCATGCCGTTGAGACCCGTGGTATCGATCTGCAACGAGGTGGGACTGAGGGTGGCACCATTGGTCGACGAGGTCAGCGTGCCGATGCTGGCGGGCACGGTGTTGCCGCCGGCGTCGGTGGTGGTGGCGACGGAGGTGCCGTCCACCGAGGCATAGACGTCCCAGCTGTTGTCGGCCGTCTTGCGGAAGTAGTAGGTCAGCGCCCGCTCGCCGCCACCCTGGTCGTAGATGGTCATGGAGGTGGACGAGGTGTAGGTGCTGGCGGTGCTGAAGTTGACCGGCACGGTGGGCGGTGCCACCGGGTCCGCCTTCATGTTCAGGTTCAGCGTCACGCCCATGGTGGTGGTGGGCACGGGCTGGTTGGGCGTGGAGGGCACCTGGATGACGTTGCCCGTGCTGTCCAGCAGGAAGCGCCCGTCGTTGTTGACGATGTAGCCGTCCGAATTGACCTTGAACTGGCCGTTGCGGGTGTAGGAGCGCGCCGCATCGCTGGCGCTGTCCTTCATGGTGAAGAAGCCGCCGCCGTTGATGGCGATGTCCAGCGGGTTCTCGGTGGTGGTGATGTTGCCCTGCGAGAACTGCTGGGCGATGGCGGCCACCCGCACGCCCATGCCCACGGCACCGGCCCCGGAATTGCCCAGGGCGCCGGCATACATGTCGGCGAATTCGGCCCGCGAGGTCTTGGCGCCGAAGGTGCTGGCGTTGGCGATGTTGTTGCCGATGACCTCGAGGTTGCGGCTGGTGGCGTTGAGGCCCGACAGGCCTTGCTGGAAGCTCATGATGATCCTCGCGGGGGTGTGGGGCGGGGTGCGCCAGGGTGGATGGGAGAGAGGGAAGCTGTGGGACTGGACGGGCTGGCCGGGCTCAGTCGAAGGCCTTGACGTCGCTGTAGGCCACGGTCTTGCCGCCGGCCAGTTCCAGGCTGAGGCTGGAGCCGCTGGTGCTGACCGCCTCGACCTGGTCGTGCTGCAGCGTGGTGGTGGCCACCGCCGTGCTGCCCGAGAGGGCCGTGACCTTGAAGGTGAACTTGCCGCTGGTGTCGGTGCCCGCGGGTGGGGTCCAGTCGATGTCGTGGCGGCCGGCGCCCTGGGCGCCCAGGCTGAGGGTGTCGACCACCCGGCCCGCGCCGTTGAGCACCTCGACCTTGACCGAGTCGGCTGCTCCGGCCACTTCCACCGCCGCGCGGCCGCTGCCACCGGCATCCAGGTTCATGGCCTTGCCCTCGACCATCACGCCGCGGCCCACCAGCGAAGCGCCCTGCAGGGCCTGCAGCTGGGTGAACTGGCTGCCCAGGGCGGCGATGCTGGTGTTGAGCTTGTCGATGCCGCTGACGGTGCTGATCTGCGCCATCTGGCTGGTCATCTGGGCGTTGTCCATGGGCGCCATGGGGTCCTGGTTCTTGAGCTGGGCCACCAGCAGGGTCATGAAACGGTCGCTCATGGCCGCGGCATCGGTGGCCGAGTTGGCGCTGCTCGTGCTGGTCTTGCCGTTGAGCTGGGCAAAGACCGCCGCGGCATTGCTGGCCGAGGTGGCGGAGGTGGTGGTCATGGCGGGCTCGGAAGGGGTTCAGGGGCGCGAAACGGCGGCGGCTTCAGCCCTGGCCCATCTGCAGGGTCTTCTGCAGCAGGGTCTTGGCGGTATTCATGACCTCGACGTTGTTCTGGTAGCTGCGCGAGGCCGAGATCATGTTGACCATCTCCTCGACCGCGTTGACGTTGCTGTAGGTGACGTAGCCGTCGGCGTCGGCGCTGGGATGCTTGGGGTCGTGCACGCGGCGGCCGGGGGTGCTGTCCTCCACCACCTGGGCGACCTTGACGCCCGCGGCGCCGGCCTCGCCCATGGGCACGGTCTGGAACATCACCTGACGGGCCTTGAAGGCGCTGCCGTCGGGACCGGCCACGGTGTCGGCATTGGCCAGGTTGGTGGCCACGGTGTTGAGGCGCTGGCTCTGCGCACTCACCGCCGAGCCCGAGACATTGAAGATCTGCAGCATGGACATGATGGTTCAGCGCCCGGCGCCGCCTCACTGGCCCTTGATGGCGTTGAGCATGGTGCTCACGCCGGAATTGATGAAGCGCAGGGTGGCCTCGTACTTC
>JBJOKP010000284.1:0-4483 GCA_046046045.1 Pseudomonadota bacterium
GGTGCAGGCCCGACATGGCTGCGACGCCCAGGCGACAACTCGGCGACAAGCCGGCCCGCGGCGCCTCCCTATGATCCGCCGCCCGGACATCCACACCTGTTCCAGATCAAGAGGAGAGCCCCATGCAAGCCTGGTTGTGCACCGAGACCAGCGGCCCCGCCGCCCTGCGCTGGACCGACCTGCCCACGCCCCAGGCCGCGGCTGGCGAGGTGGTGGTGGATGTGCGTGCGGCCAGCCTCAACTTCCCCGACCTGCTCATCACCCAGGGCCGCTACCAGGTCAAGCCGCCCCTGCCCTTCGTGCCGGGCTGCGAGTTCGCCGGGGTGGTCAGCGCCGTGGGCGAGGGCGTGAGCCATCTGCAGGTCGGCCAGCGGGTGGCGGCCTTCAGCGGCCAGGGCGGCTTCGGCACCCAGGTGGCGGTGTCGGCCCGCCTGGTCATGCCCCTGCCGCCCTCGATGGACTTCGAGGACGCCGCAGCCTTCATCTGCACCTATGCCACCACCCACCATGCGCTGATCGACCGCGCCGCCCTGCGCGCTGGCGAAACGGTGCTGGTGCTGGGCGCCACCGGCGGCGTGGGCAGCGCGGCCGTGCAGGTGGCCAAGGCGGCGGGCGCCCGGGTGGTGGCCGCGGTCTCCACCGCCGCCAAGCGCGAGGTCGCCCTGCGCCTGGGTGCCGACGAGGCCTTCGTGCTGGGCGAGGGCGAACTGCGCGAGCAGATCGCCAGCGCCACCGGCGGCAAGGGGCCGGACGTGGTCTACGACCCCGTGGGCGGCAACCTGGCCCAGCCGGTATTCCGCTCCATCGCCTGGCGCGGCCGCTACCTGGTGATCGGTTTCGCCCAGGGCGAGATCCCCAGCCTGCCGCTCAACCTGGCTCTGCTCAAGGGCGCCTCCATCGTCGGCGTCTTCTGGGGCGAATACGCCCGCCGCGAGCCCCAGTCCAACGGCGCCATGCTGGCCGAGCTCTGCGCCTGGTACGAGGCCGGCCGCATCAAGCCCTACATCGAGACCGTGCTCGACCTCGGCCAACTGCCCGAGGCCTTCGAACGCATGGCCCAACGCCGCATCCTGGGCAAGCTCGTGCTGCGAAATCCGTCCCCCTGAACGGACAGCAGCCGCCCGACTCGGCGTTTTTCGCCCTTGTTTCACGGGGCTGGCCGGAATTTGCGTGACAGGCGCCACCCATAATCGCGGAAAGCATCACGACCTGTCCCTACACCCGGCCCGTCCGGGCCCGGCCAGCGTCCCACCCCCCGCGTCATGCCGACACCCATCCTCCTCGTCGAAGACAACCCGGTCGCCCGGGGCTTCCTCGCCCGCGTGGTGCGGGAGAGCTTCACCGACGCGATCGAGCTGACTGAATGTGCCAGCCTGGCAGCCGGCCAGCGTGCGATCGAGGCTGCCGCCTCGCGGCCCTTTCGTCTCATCCTCTGTGCCCTGGAGCTGGTGGACGGCTCGGGCCTGGAGCTGCTCGAAACGCTGCGCCACTACCCGGCCACCCGCATCGCCACCACGCTGTATTCGGATGACGAGCACCTCTTCCCGGCCCTCCAGCTGGGCGCGGACGGCTATCTGCTGAAGGAAGACCGCTTCGAGATCCTGGTCGAGGAACTGCAGCGCGTGGTGCGCGGCCAGCCCACCATGTCCCCGGCCATCGCGCGGCGGGTAACCAGCTTCTTCCGCGACCTGCAGGTGCCACGCTTCGGCCGCGGCCTGGCCCTGTCAACGGCCGGCGACACCGGCGGCGACGAGACCCCCACCCTGGCAGCGCGCGAGACCGAACTGCTCGGCCATCTTTCCAAGGGCTTCACCCTCAAGGAAATCAGCCGCCTCACCGGCCTGCGCTCTGGTGCGATTGCCGAGCACATCCGCTCGGTCTACACCAAGCTGGCCCAGGCCAGCACCGGCCTGCGCGTGGCGGCCAGCGCCGACCTGGACCGCTGAGCCCGCTGTGGCGCACACCCCCATGATGCGGGCGGCCCGCCTGATCGGCCACGGCGGCAACGAGGCCGTCGAGGTCGCAGACCATCCCCTGCCCCAGCGCCGCCCTGGCGAAGTGCTGGTGCGCATGAAGGCGGCCACGCTCAACCGCGTGGACCTCTACATGCGCGACAGCGGCGCCGGCATCACCCACAGCCTGCCCCAGGTGATGGGGGTGGACGGCGCCGGGGTGGTCGAGGCGGTCGATGCCGACGAGGCCCAGCTGCGGCCCGGCCAGCCGGTGCTGCTCTACCCCGGCATCACCTGTGGCCGCTGCGAGTTCTGCCAGCGCGGCGAGGTGGTGCTGTGCAGCCGCATGAAGCTGCTGGGTGAACACCGCGACGGCACGCTGGCGCAGTTCGTGAGCCTGCCGGCGGCCAACTGCTTCCCCATCCCGCCCGGGTACAGCCATGCCCAGGCCGCGGCCCTGGGCGTCAACCATCTCACTGCCTGGCGCATGGTGCACACCAAGGCGCGGCTGCGGCCCTGGGAGACCCTGCTGGTGCTGGGCGTGGGCGGCGGCGTCTCGCTGGCCGCCCTGCAGCTGGGCCTGGCCTGCGGCGCCCGGGTGATCGTGAGTTCGCGCGATGCCGGCAAGCTGACACGGGCCCGCGCACTTGGCGCCGACGTGGGCATCGACACCTCGAAGGAGGACCTGGCCAAGGCCGTGCTGGCGGCCACCGGCGGGCGCGGCGTGGACGTGGTGATCGAGAACATCGGCGGACCCATGTGGTCGGCCGCCCTCAAGTGCCTGGTGCGCGGCGGCCGCATCGTCACCTGCGGCGCCACCATCGGCGACCAGCCCGGGGCGGACCTGCGCCGCGTCTTCATCCGACAGCTGCAGATCTTCGGCTCCACCCTGGGCGAGCCCGGTGAGCTGGCCGACCTGCTGCGCCTGTGCGGCCAGGGCGGCCTGCAGCCGGTGATCGATGCCAGCTACCCGCTGGCCGAGGTGCATGCGGCGCTGGACCACCTCGAATCCGGCCGCCAGTTCGGCAAGATCGCCATCGAGATCGAGGCCTGATCTGCCGCTTCAATGATCAGCCGCTCACAAGGAAACGCCGGGCCGCCCCAAGTTTCCTTGACCCCCACGGGGGGCGGGCGGGGCGCAGCCCGGCCCTGGGGGCGCTCAGTAGCGCAGCGTGGCCAGCTCGCGCAACTGCTCGGCCGTGGTGCTGGGCAGGCCGAAGAATTCCAGGTAGGCCGGGATCTGCTCGAACAACATGTCCGAGCCGATCTGGTAGCGGCAGCCGCGCTCGGCCACGGCGCGCAGGAAGGCCGTCATCTCCGCCTTCATGACCACTTCGCCCACAAACGCCGTGGGTGCGATGCGCTCCACCGCCACCGGCAGCGGATCACCCTCGTTCATGCCCAGGGGCGTGGCGTTGACGACGATGTCGTAACCCGCCGGATCTGCGCCGACCTGACCGACTCGCAGGGCCGGATGGTGCTGGGCCAGCCGCGCCGCCAGACCCGAAGCCCGCTCCGCATCGGTGTCCACCAGGCCCAGCTCGGCCACGCCGGCACCTGCCAACGAGGCGGCGATGGCCGAGCCCACGCCCCCCGCGCCCACCACCAGGGCCCGCGCGCCCGCCAGCGTGCAGCCCTTGCGGCGCAGGCCGCGCACAAACCCTTCGCCGTCGAACATGTCGCCCACCAGGCGGCCGTCCTCCAGGCGCTTGACGGCATTGCAGGCCCCGGCGATGCGGGCTGCCGGGCTGGCCTGGTCCACCAGGTCCAGCGTGGGCACCTTGTGCGGCATGGTGATCAGCGCCCCGACCAGGTTGCGGGTGGCGCCAAACAGTGGCCGCAGCAGGCCGGCGAAGTCACGTCCCGGCACGCCGAAGGGCACGACCACCACGTCCACCCCGGCATGGTCGAACCAGGGGTTGTAGATCATGGGCGCCTTGAAGGACTGCGTGGGCCAGCCGATGTGGGCGATGAGACGGGTGTGGCCAGTGATCATGGCAAGGGACAGAGAAGGCTGGCGAGTGGGTCAGGCCGCGCGGGCCTGCTGCACGGCGCTCACCGCCGCGCGCAGGCCCAGCAGATAGCTGTCCACGCCGAAGCCGGCGATCTGGCCGCGGGCGATCTCGGCAATCACCGAGTGGTGGCGGAAGGCCTCACGGGCATGGATGTTGGACATGTGCACCTCGATGATGGGGCACTTGAGGATGGCCAGGGCATCGCGGATGCCATAGCTGTAATGGGTCCAGGCCCCGGCGTTGATGAGCACCGCATCCACCCCGTCCACATGGGCCTGGTGGATGCGTTCGGCCATCTCGCCTTCGTGATTGCTCTGGAAGTGCTGGACCGCCACGCCCAGCTCGGCGCCCAGGGCGTCGAGCTGTTCGTTGATCTGGGCCAGTGTGGCCGTGCCGTACTGCTTCGGGTCGCGCTTGCCGAACATGTTGAGGTTGATGCCGTTGAGCACGAGGATGTTCATGGGAGCTCCGAAAAAGGGGGGCGGCAGGGCCAGGGGCGGCAAGCTTACTTGCGCA
>JBJOKP010000285.1:0-4474 GCA_046046045.1 Pseudomonadota bacterium
GCCTGGACCAGGCGCCGCTGCCGGCTGCCGAGGTGGCCAGCATAGGCGCGCGCGTCGCCACCGCCCTGCATGAGCTGCACCGCCAGAACGTCATCCACCTGGACATCAAGCCCAGCAACATCCTGCTGCGGGCCCAGGTGGGCGAGCGGGGGGAGCGGGCCGGCGACGTGGTGCTGGTGGACTTCGGCCTCTCCCGCCACGACCATCTGCCCGACCTGCTGGACGAGGAGTTCAACCTGCCCATGGGCACCGGGCCCTACATGTCGCCCGAGCAGGTGCAGTTCCTGCGCAGCGAGCCGCGCAGCGACCTGTTTGCGCTGGGCGTGATGCTCTACTACCTGGCCACCGGAGAGCGGCCCTACGGGGCGCCCAACACCGTGCGGGGCCTGCGCGAGCGGCTCTACAAGGAGCCGGTGCCGCCGCGCGACCTGCGGCCCGACATCCCGCCCTGGCTGCAGGAGATCATCCTGCGCTGCCTGGAGGTACAGGCTGACAAGCGCCATGCCAGCGCCGCCCAACTGGCCCACGAGCTGAGCCACCCGGAGCACGTGAAGCTCACCGAGCGGGCCCAGCGCAGCGGCACCACCGGCAAGATCGGCCAGTTCAAGCGCTGGTTCAAGGCCATGGGCGCCGAACCCACGGCCAAGGCCAGCGTGGCCGAACAGCTGGAGCGTGCGCCCATCATCATGGCCGCCGTGGACGTGGAAAGCGCCACCCCGGCCCTGCTGGAACTGCTGCGCGAGACCGTGCGCCGCGTGCTGGTCACCGAGCCGGGCGCCCGCCTGGCCTGCGTGGGGGTGATGAAGACCGCCCGCATCGGCATGGACGAGCTCACCGATGCCGCCGGCCGCAGCCTGCACGTCAAGCAGCTGGTGGGGCTCAAGCACTGGGCCCGGCCCATCTCGCAGGCGCTGACCCTGGACGAGAGCCGCCTCACCTTCCATGTGCTCGAAGCCCCTGATGCGGCGGCCGCCATCATCGACTTCGCCCGCCGCACCCAGGTGGACCACATCGTCATGGGTGCACGCGGCAAGTCCGCCCTGCGCCGCTACCTGGGCAGCGTCAGCTCCCAGGTCGTGGCCGAGGCCGACTGCAGCGTGACCGTGGTGCGGGTGCCGGCCGAAGTGGTGGGCGAGGCGCCCTGAGCGCAGGCAGGACGAACTCAAGCCCAGCCAGGGGCTGGCGACCAGGGCCGCAGCCTGCCCGTTCGTGTGCGCCAGGCGCCGCGCCTACAGCGGCCCGGCCTGGGTCTGCTGCTCGGCCATGCAGATGCGTTCGCCGCGCAGCTTGGCGGCGTACATGGCGGCATCGGCGCGGCGGATGAGGGTGTCCAGGTCCTCGCCGTCCTCGGGGAAGATGGCCACGCCCACGCTGGCGCTGACCTGCAGGCGGTGGCCCTGCCAGTCGACCGGGGCCTCGATGGCGGTCACCAGCTTGCCGGCCAGGGCGGGCAGGGCCTCGGGCTTGCTGATCTCGCCCAGCAGCACGATGAACTCGTCGCCGCCCTGGCGCGCCACCGTGTCGGAGGCGCGCAGGCTGGCCACCAGGCGGCCGGCCAGGGCGCATAGCAGGGCGTCGCCGGCCGCATGGCCGTAGCGGTCGTTGACCGGCTTGAAGCGATCCAGGTCGATGAAGAGCAGGGCCAGGCCGATGTGGCGGCGCCGCGCCAGCTCCAGCGCGATCTGGGCCCGCTCGATGAGAAAGGCCCGGTTGGGCAGGCCGGTCAGGGCGTCGTGCAGGGCCAGGTGGCGCATCTGCGCCTCGTCGGCACGGCGCTGGGTGATGTCCTCGATCACCACCACCACGCCGGAGATGCGGCCGTCGGCATCCCGCACCGAGCGGCCGGCCGCCTCGCCCCAGAAGGCGCTGCCGTCGGGGCGGCGGTAGTGGCGCTCGATGCGGTGGTCACCCAGGTCGTCGAAGCGCCGCACCCGGTCCAGCCGGATGAGGGCATCCTCATGGGCGCTGGTGTCCACCAGGCTGAGGTAGTCGCGGCCGATGAGCTGGTCGATGGGCAGCCGCATCATCTCGGCCAGGCGACCGTTGGCGTGCACGATGCGGCCATCCAGGTCCAGCAGCAGGATGGCGACCGAGGAGCCTTCATGGATGGCGCGCAGCAGGTCGCGCTGGCCGGCCAGCTCGCGCTGCGAGGCCCGGGCCTGGGCCAGGGCCCGCTTGAGGCGGCGCGAGCGGTCGGCCAGCTGCTGGGTCAGGAAGGCCAGCACCAGGCTCAGCATGGTGCCGATGACCCAGACATCGCGGGTCTGGCGCTCGGTGGCGCTGCTGGCCGCGGACGCCTCCAGGCTGCGCAGTTCCAGACTCCAGCGGGACTGCAGGGCATTGAGCGGCCACCGCAAGGTCTGGGTCGAACCCAGACCCGGCATCCCGGGATGGGAGTCGTAGAGCAGCTGGTCCTCGCGCGGCACCGGCCCGGACCAGAGGCGCACCGCCATGTGCTGGTCGAAGCCCGGGTGTTCGCTGCGCAGGAAGGCCTGCATCAGCCGCCCGGCACGCAGCGGGGAATAGGCCCAGCCGCGAAGCTGCTGCTGGCGCTCCTCCACGGATTCCGGTGCCTGGCGGCGGTAGACCGGCAGGTAGATGAGGAAGCCGGACTGCACCTCCTTCTCCGTCTCCTGCACCAGGGTCACCCGGGTGGTGATGGCGGCACGGGCCTCGTCGCGGGCCTGCTCCATGGCGGCGCGACGCACCGGCTCGCTGGCCATGTCGAAGCCGATGGCGCGTCGGTTGCGCCAGTCCATGGGCTCCAGCATGACGATGGCGGTGTAGTGCTCGCGAGGACCCGCAGGCTGCACCCGGTAGTCGGGAAAGCCTTCTGCGCGCAGGGCGGACTCGTGGCGGCGCAACTCGCCGGCCGGCACCACCTGGGCAAAGCCCACGCCCTGGATGCCCGGATGTTCGCGGTCCAGGCCGAGGCCGGCCAGGTAGTCCCGGAATTCGCTGCGACTGACATCATCGCTGGCGGCAAACAGGCCAGCCACGCCGCGCAGGATCTCGGCATTGGCATCGAGGCGGCGCTGCAGGCCGCTGGCGACCTCGGCGGCGGTGCGCTCAAGTTCGGCGCGTTGTCGGCCCGCCTCTCGCGTCTCGGTCTGCCAAGCCTGGCTCCAGGTGAGCAGCATGCCCAGGCCCAGCACCAGCAGCGCGACCAGCCAATCGAGCTGGCGGCGCCAGGGGCCGGATGGGTCGCCGTCATCGGCGGCCATCAGCAGGCGGCCTTCTTCGGCGAGGGGGCCGATGTGGGGTCGGCTGCCCCACGGCAAGGTGGCGGGAAGGTGGGACGGATCAGGGGAGGGCGGCATGGTCGGCAGGCCCTGGATCATCGCGGCAAAGTGGCCCGGCGGCGCCAGGACTTATGGGGGGATGGTCGGGGGATGGTCCGCCTCAGGCCTGCGCTTCCTTCTCCTGCAGCAGGCGCCACATCACCTTGCCCGAGCCGCTCTTGGGCAGGCTGTCGGTGAACTGCACGATGCGCGGCACCTTGTAGGCCGCCATGTGCTCGCGGGCCCAGGCGATGATGTCGTCCTCGCTCACCTGGCCCTGCTGGCCGGGGCGCAGCACGATGACGGCCTTGACGGTCTCGCCGCGGTAGGCGTCCTTGGCCGAGATGATGCAGGCCTCGGCGATGGCCGGATGTTTGTAGAGCAGCAGCTCGACCTCGCTGGGCCAGACCTTGTAGCCGCTCGCATTGATCATGCGCTTCAGGCGATCGGTGATGAAGAAGTAGCCGTCCTCGTCGATGCGGCCCAGGTCGCCGGTGCGGAAGAAGGCCTTGCCGTCCAGCTCGAAGAAGGCCGCCGCCGTGGCCTCGGGGTGTTTCCAGTAGCCCTTGAACACCATGGGGCCATGGGTGACGATTTCGCCCACCTCGCCGATGGGCAGTTCGGTGAGCGTGACCGGGTCGACCACGCGCGCGTCGGTGCCGAAGATGGGGATGCCCAGGCACTGCAGCTTGGCGCGTTCGGCCGGGTTGGAGTGGCTGGGTGCGGCGGTCTCGGTGAGGCCGTAGCCCTCGATGAAGGTCAGGCCGAACTCGGCGCGCAGCTTCTCGGCGATGGCCTGCGGCATGGCGGCGCCGCCGCCGGTCATGTAGCGCAGGCTGCTGAGGTCGAAGCTCTTCACGTTGGGGCTGGCGAAGAGGTCGATCACCATGGTCGGGATGCAGGTCCAGTGCGTCACGCCGTGCAGCGAGATGAGGCGCCCGGCTAGTTCGCGGTCCCAGCGCGGCAGGATGACGGTGGTCGAGCCGGCATGGATGGGGGCCAGCACGCCATAGAGCATGCCGGTGATGTGGAAGAAAGGCACCACGCCCAGGCTGATGGTCTCGGCCCCGCCCGGCACCCACTTGCTGCCGCCCACGGCGTTGTGCATCAGCGTGCGGTGGGTGTGCATGCAGCCCTTGGGCAGGCCGGTGGTGCCCGAGGTGTAGGGCAGCAGGGCCAGGTCGTCCGGCCCG
>JBJOKP010000286.1:0-4473 GCA_046046045.1 Pseudomonadota bacterium
CGGTAGCGGTTGGCGCGAGCGCCCAGCAGCAGCACGGCCACCAGGCCGATCCAGCCGCCCACCGCGTGCACCACCACGCTGCCGGCAAAGTCATGGAACTCGGCGCCGAAGCTGGCCTTGAGCCAGGCCTGCACGCCAAAGCGGCCGTTCCAGGCGATGCCCTCGAAGAAGGGGTAGATCAGCCCCACGATCACCGCGGTGGCGATGAGCTGCGGGTTGAAACGCGCCCGCTCGGCAATGCCGCCCGACACGATGGCCGGGATTGCAGCCGCGAAGGTCAGCAGGAAGAAGAACTTCACCAGCTCGTAGCCGTTCCTGGCCGCCAGGGTTTCCGCGCCGCTGAAGAAGGTGACGCCATAGGCCACGCTGTAGCCGACGAAGAAATACGCGATGGTCGATACCGCGAAATCCACCAGGATCTTCACCAGCGCGTTCACCTGGTTCTTCTTGCGCACCGTGCCCAGCTCCAGGAAGGCGAATCCGGCATGCATGGCCAGCACCATGATGGCGCCCAGCAGGATGAACAGCGCGTCCGCGCCTTGTTTCAAAGTCTCCATCGTGTCCTCGGTGGTCCCGCGTCGGGTTCTGCGTCGTTCAGGGATTGATCTCGGGCTGGCAGCCCGCTTGTCGCACTGTTGTGCAGCGCGACGCACCACCAAAGCAATCCTCAGGCCCGCTTCAGGTGCCACGATCCGGCGACTACGCACAGAGCAAGGGCATCGAACGGCACCAAGTTCAAACTGATCGCGCACCTGTTAGGTGCGTTTTGTCATTTAAATGCACCAACGAAATGCATAGACGAAACACTTCAGCGTCAGCCGGCCGAGACGCCCAACCGCCAAGCCGTGAGGATTCGCCGCCAGGGCCCGCATGCCGCCGACTGTCAGGCTGATGCCGCGGGCCGGGGTCTACAATGCGTTGTGCGGCGCACCATCCAGTCCGGAGGCGCCCCTCGATGATCGAGACCCCTGTTCTCCAGGCCCGCCCATGACTGGCGCCCTCGCAAGGAGTGGTGACCGGCAGGCCCTGACCGCCCCCGCGCGGAATCCCCATCCATGACCTTCGATGACCTGGGCCTGGCCCAGCCGCTCCTGCGTGCCGTGAACGAAGAGGGCTACGACACGCCCACCCCGATCCAGCAACAGGCCATCCCCGCGGTGCTGGCCGGAGGCGACCTGCTCGCCGGCGCCCAGACCGGCACCGGCAAGACGGCCGGATTCACCCTGCCCCTGCTGCACCGCCTGGCCGCCATGCCGCCGGTGAAGAACTCCCGCGGCCGTCCCGCCATCCGCGCCCTCATCCTCACCCCCACGCGTGAACTCGCCGCCCAGGTCGAGGAAAGCGTGCGTACCTACGGCAAATACCTCCCGCTCACCAGCATGGTGATCTTCGGCGGCGTGGGCATGGGTCCGCAGGTGGAGCGCCTGCGCCGCGGCGTGGACATCCTGGTGGCCACCCCGGGCCGCCTGCTCGACCTGCACCAGCAGGGCGCGGTGGACCTCAGCCAGGTCGAGTTTTTCGTGCTCGACGAAGCCGACCGCATGCTGGACATGGGCTTCATCCACGACATCAAGAAGGTGCTGGCCATCGTGCCGGCCAAGAAGCAGAGCCTGCTCTTCTCGGCCACCTTCAGCGACGAGATCAAGACCCTGGCCGACCGCCTGCTCAACAAGCCGCAGGTGATCGAGGTGGCGCGCCGCAACACCACCGCCGAGACCATCGCCCAGCGCGTGATCATGGTGGGCCGCGAGCGCAAGAAGGACCTGCTGGCCCATCTGGTCCAGAGCCAGGACTGGCACCAGGTGCTGGTCTTCACCCGCATGAAGCACGGCGCCAACCGCCTGGTCGAGTTCCTGGAAAAGGCCGGCATCAGCGCCATGGCCATCCACGGCAACAAGAGCCAGGGTGCCCGCACCAAGGCCCTGGCCGAGTTCAAGAGCGGCGACCTGCGCGTGCTGGTGGCCACCGACATCGCCGCCCGCGGCATCGACATCGACCAGTTGCCCCACGTCGTCAACTTCGAGCTGCCCAACGTGCCCGAGGACTATGTGCACCGCATCGGCCGCACCGGCCGTGCCGGCGCACAGGGCGAGGCGCTGTCGCTGGTCTGCCTGGACGAGGAAGGCTTCCTCGCCGACATCGAGAAGCTGATCAAGCGCCAGCTGCCGCGCGAAACCATCGCCGGCTACGAGATCCCGGCCGGTGAACGCCCGGAGCCCATCCAGATCGGCCGCCGCACCCTCAACGGCGGCAACAGCCGGGGTGGCCATGCCGCCGGACACGGTGGCCGTGGCAACGCGGCGCCCCAGGGCCGCGGACCGCGTCCGGCACCGGCGCCCCAGGCCCGTCCGGCCCAGGGTCGCGGCCCGTCCAGCCATGCCGGCAACAGCGCCGGCGGCCATGCCGGCCAGCCGGCGCCGCGCGGTGATCGCCCGGCCGGTAACGGCCGTCCGCCCGAGGCCCGCACGGCAAGCGGTCGCCAAGACCCGCGCGGCCCACGTCCTGCCGGCAGCGGCCAGGGTGGCCAGCCCCGCCACGGCGGTGAGCATCGCCCGGCAGCCTCGGCCGACCGGTCCAACGGTGGCGGCCGCGACGGCGGCAACCGCAGCGGCGAGGCCCGTCGTGGCCCGGCCCTGACCCGCGCGCCCCAGCGCGGCTGATCGATCTCCCGTCGGCCGGCGACATCCGGCGCGACGCGGCCAGAAAAGAGGCGACCCCAGGGGTCGCCTCTTCTTCAAGCGGGGCCGGCCAGGCGTGCGACGCCCGAGCGGATCAAGGCCGCGAGCCGTCGTTGGGAATGAGGGGCTTCTTCTTGCCCTTGGCGGGCTTCTTGGCGCCGGCCTTGCGGTCCTTCTTGGCCGCGGCCGACGTCTTCTTGGGCTTGCTGGACGTGACTCCGGGGTCGGTGGCACCAGCCGCAGCAAGTCGGGCGGCCTTGGCATGGCTGCCAGGGCGAGTGCTGCCGGCATGGGCCGTCTTGCCCTTGGTGGCTTGACCGGCGGAGGTGGGCTCGGCGTTCAGCGGCTGGGTGGCCATGGGCGCCGGCGCTGCCACCGTGGGCGCGGCTGGGGCCACCGGCTGGATGGCCGGCAGGGCTCCCGGTGCGGCCTGGGGACGTGCCAGCTGCGGATTGGCATTGGGCGTCACCGGGGTGGTGACCATGCCACCGGCGGGCTGGGCCGTGCCCTGCGCCAGGGCGGGCAGACAGGCGACGGCGCTCAGTCCGAGCAGGGCGGCAAGCAGGTTGTTCTTCATGGGTCGCGGCTCCGGGGCGGGTGATCGATCGGCGGTCGGGTCGGACCACCGTGACGGTGTGGGGGATGCAGTGGGTAAGGAAGAATGGCCCGGCCTCAAGCCGCGGCGTGGGGAGGTCCGGGGTCCGGCGCTTCAGCGCCTCAGTCGAAGCGCCCCTGGCGCATCCACTTGGTGGCAACCCATTTCTCGCCGGCCAGCACCGGCGCGCCGCCGTGCAGGGTGCGGGTCGCGGGGTCCGGACGATCGTAGCTGAAGAAGACGGCGTTGCCCTTGACAGGCGCGACCTCGAAGCCGACGTCGGGGAAGGTCGTCCCGCCGCCGCCATCGGGGCTGTTCAGGTACATCACCAGCGTGCCAACGCGCTGGCCACCGCGCTTGAGGATCTTGCTGGTACCGGGCTGGGCCGGGTCGAAGTAGTCGTAATGCGGCTTGTATTCGGCCCCGGGCAGGTAGTGCAGCACCTGCAGGCCCTCGCCGCGCTCCAGCGGCCAGTTGACCAGGGCGGCCAGCCTGGCCTCGATGCGCTGGATGAGCGGCGATTCGCCGCGCGCGAAGAACATGCCGCGGCTGGTGCGGGCCGAGTTCACCTCGCTGCCGCCGGTGGCCACGTCCACCGTTTCCGAGCGCGCCATGCGCGGATTGGCCTGGGCCACCAGCTCGTCACATTCGCTGGCGTCCAGCAGGCCGCCAAACACCACCACGCGCGGGTTGTGCAGCACCGCCAGCACCTTGACCATACGGTCGTGGGCATAGATCTCGGTCGGCGATCCGGCCAGGCTGGGCTCGGGCAGGGGTTCGGGCGGGCGCGGCAGCGCCGGGCGCAGGCTGTCGAGATGGGCTTCCAGCGTCTGTTCCAGCGTGGCCAGGGCGACCTCATCGTCCCAGCCGCTGGCCGTCATGGCCTGCAGCACCGATTCCGGCGCGTGACCGGCGCGGGCCTGTTCAATGATCCACTGCTTGAGTTCGGGTGTGGCCGTCTGCGTGCTCATGCAAATATTCTCGCAGCCGCCCGGCGGCCTCCGGCCGCGCCAGCCCGGCACCAGGCTGCCGGCGACACAACTGCTTGCGATTGAATCCGGGCTGAAGACATCGCCGGGCCGGCCGATGTGACGGCCGACTTCACGGCCGCATCCGGCCGCTCCAGATGCTCAAGCCGCCACCCGGCCGAACCAGGCCGAAGGCCTTTCGCCCTGCAGGTCGCGGCGAAACACCAGCTGC
>JBJOKP010000287.1:0-4468 GCA_046046045.1 Pseudomonadota bacterium
GCCCAGCGCGGCCGAGCTCATCCGCGCTGGTGCCCCCTTCAACGCCCTGCACAACAACTGCTCGGGCAAACACAGCGGCTTCGTCTGCCTGGGCTGCCTGCTGGCGCGCCAGGCCGGCCAGCCGGCGCGCGACTTCCTGCGTGGCTATGTCGAGCCCGGCCATGTGGTCATGCGCGAGGTCTCGGCGGCCGTCTCGGCCGCCACCGGCGTGGATGTCGAGCGCCAGCCGCGCGGTCGCGACGGCTGCTCCATCCCCACCCATGCCCTGCCGCTCACTGCCCTGGCGCGCGGCTTTGCCCGCTTCGGCACCGGCCTGGGCCTGTCTCCCGGCCATGCCGCCGCCGCGGCGCGCCTGCGTCAGGCCGTGGCCGCCTCCCCCTGGCATGTGGCCGGCACCGGCCGCTTCGACACCCGGGTGATGCAGGCCCTGGGCGAGCGGATCTTCTGCAAGGTGGGGGCCGAGGCGGTGTATTGCGCCGCCCTGCCTGAACGCGGCTGGGGCGTGGCCATCAAGATGGAAGACGGCAATACCGCCCGCGCCGTGGAGGTGGTGATGGCCGCGGTCATCCAGGCCGCGCTGGGCCTCGAAGAAGGCGGTGGCGCCGCCGCCGCCGACCTCATTGCCAGCCTGGTCGACCAGCCCCTGGCCAACTGGCGCGGCCTGCCGGTGGGCCGTCTGTCTGCCGCGGCCGGTCTGCGCCAGGCCCTGGCGCCGCTGCGGCCGCAGTCGGCTTGACGCCGTCCTGTCCCTCACCAGGCTCAGCCCCGCGCCGATCTGGTCCGGCCCCAGCAGTTCCTCCAATCCCTCCAATCCGCCCCATCCACCCACAGGAGTCCCGCATGCCGGCTGATGCTTCCCCCCGCGACGATGCCCTGGCCCAGCCTTTGGAGAGTTTCAGCCAATGCCACAGCGGCATCGTCGGCCGGCTTGAACGGCTCGAAGGCCTGGTCGAACTGCTTGATCCAGCCGCCCGCGCCCGCCAGATCGCCGCCGATGCGCTGGCCTTCTTCCGCCAGGCGGTGTTCGAGCACCATGCGGACGAGGAGCGCGAGCTCTTCCCAGCCGTGCAGGCAGCCGCCGAAGCCGGGGCCGAGGCCGCCCAGGTGCGCGACGTGGTGAACCAGCTGGTGCACGAACACCGCGAGATCGAGGCCCTGTGGGCCCGCCTGGAACCCGCGCTCGAGGCCCTGGCCCAAGGGCGGCCGGCCCGGGCGCCCGAGCACGAGATCGCTGCCTCGATTGCCGTGCTGGTGCGCGACTACCGCGGCCATGCCCATTTCGAGGAGGTCTATTTCCTGCCGCTGGCCAAGTCCATCCTCGGCCGCCAGAGCGGCGACCTGGCCGCCCTGGGCCTGGCCCTGCACACCCGCCACACCCTGGACGCGCTGATCACCCAGGTGGGCTTCCACGTCTGAGGGGTGTCGCCAGCGGCCCGGGGTTCTGATGCCGGGGCCGCAAGCTGCGTCAGCTTTGACGGTCAGGCAGAGACGATCCAGCCCTCGATCGGGTCCATGTCGGCCGGCAGTCCCCAGCCCGGCTTCAGCGCCGCCCAGGCGGCCTGCAGCAGGCACAACACGGCGTCCAGCAGGTCGGCCTGGCCGTCGTCGATCAGGGTGCGGCGCTGGGCCTGGTCCAGCACCAGGCGCAGGCCCAGGCGGCCGTTGCCGGCCGCAAGGGCGTCGAGCAGGTCGACACGGGCCTGGCGACGGCCCGGATCGTCACGCGCTGCCCGGCCGTCGCCCTTGTAGGAGCGACGGCCGAGGAACTCGCGCGCCAGCAGGCCCGGGTAGGCCTCCAGCGCCACGCGCTGCGGGTCGCCTTCTCGCAGGCCGGGCAACTGGCAGCCGGCCTCGATGAGCGGCGGCACGCCCGCATGCATCATCAGCGCCACCGGCGGGTTGACCAGCTTCATGGAGGGCGAGGCGCCGCTCCTCGCATCACAGGCGCGGTGGGCGAACTTCTGCCCCACGGGCCGCGCGGCGCGGAAGGCATCGAAGTGCGCCCGCACCTCGTCTCGTTCGAGCCGGCCGTAGTGCCGCATCAGGCCGGCCCAGTCGTCCTGTGGCCAGCCCAGGGCAGGCGCCAGGGCCTGGATCAACTCACGCGGCAGACCGAAGGGAAAGTCGAACCCGCCCACCCAGGGACCGGGCTCCGCCAGGCTGGCGGCGAACTCGGCCAGGGTCTCCAGCCGGCGCAGGCCCAGCAATTGCACGCCCGGCAATTCCACGCCCAGCGATTGCACGGCCAGCGATTGCACGGCCAGCGATTGCACGGCCACGGGTGCGCCGGCACCGGGGGATAGGTCCATCAGCCGGCCCGTGGCCAGGGTGATGGGCTTGCGGCGGGTGGGCGCCGAGCTGAAGTCGACGCCGCGGAGCTCGATGGCCGCCTGGTCAGGGGCGCTGGCCGCTGGCGTCATGGCCGGGCGACGTGGCCTGTCGACGCGGCCTGGTATCAGCCGCCCCGACCCACGATGGAGGCCGTGGCGATCAGTTCCTCCAGCAGGGCCATGCTGACCCGGCCCGAGACGGCGAAGGGATCGAGCCTCGGCTTCTCGCTGTACTTGAGCAGCAGCGAGGGATTGATGCGCGCGAGGTTCACCTGGCCCATGGTCCAGCCGGCAAAGCGCCGCTCGGTGATCTCCTCGTAGTGCAGCATGGTGACGTCGCGGTGGCGGGCGTCGCGCGCGATGGCGTTGTAGAGCGCGTTGACCGGCTCGCGGCCACCTTCGAGCACCTGCATGCAGACCTCGCCGCCATGGCACAGCAGGCCGGTGATGCCCTGGCGCGGGTTGTTCTCGCGCGAGCGCTTGAGGATGGACTCGATCATCTCGGGGCCCAGGCTCTCGCACCGGCTGGCGTACAGCAGTCTGACCATCATGATGCGTTCATCCCTTCTTGCGATCGTTGACCAGGGCGAGGAATTCGCGCCGCAGGTTGGCGTCCTTGAGGAAGGAGCCGCGCATGACCGAATTGATCATGCGCGAGTCCATGTCGCGCACGCCGCGCCAGCTCATGCAGAAGTGTTCGGCCTCCATCACCACGGCCAGGCCGTCGGGCTGCATCTTGGTCTGCAGCAGGTCGGCCACCTGGGTGACGGCCTCTTCCTGGATCTGCGGGCGACCCATGATCCACTCGGCCAGGCGGGCGTACTTCGACAGCCCGATCAGGTTGCTGTGCTCGTTGGGCATGACGCCCACCCACAGCTTGCCGATGATGGGGCAGAAGTGGTGCGAGCAGGCACTGCGCACGGTGATCGGGCCCACGATCATGAGCTCGTTGAGGTGCTCGACGTTGGGGAACTCGGTCACCGGCGGCTGTTGCTCGTAGCGGCCCTTGAAGATCTCCTTCAGGTACATCTTGGCCACGCGCCGGGCGGTCTCGTTGGTGTTGTGGTCGCTGTCGGTGTCGATGACCATGCTGTGCAGCACGGCCTTCATCCTGGCCTCGACCTCGGCGAGCAGTTCGTCGTGCTCGCCGTCCTCGATGAAGTCGGCGATGTTGTCGTTGGCGTGGAAGCGCCGCTGCGCTGCCTTGATGCGCTCGCGGATGCGCTGCGAGACGGGCACGCCCTCGTCGGCGGGGTCGGCGGCGTCTTCCGGGCGGGCGTCGTCTGGGCCGGGTGCGCGGCCGGTGCCGTTGGGCCCGCTGTGCGCGGTGGTGCGTGGGTAGATCACGGGGTGGGACGGTGGTGGCCTTGCCGGGCTGCGGCCGCACGCGCCGCCTGGCACGCACTGCGCGAGCCGGCACAGGCAGGTTGTGTTTCTGGGCCCGGCGGCGCCGCAGCACCGCCGTCACGCGGCGCCGGCACCGGGCGCGCAGGCCCTGTGCCGGGTTCGAAACAATGCTAACAGTGGGGCTGGCGCCGCGCCGGGCTACGGTTGATGCCGCGACGGCTGCCAGGCTCGAGCCGGCCCGGACTGCGTGACCGCGACCCGGCGGCAGGCAGATGGCAGGCTGGCCTGCCTGCCTGTCTGTCTGCTCAGGGCCCGACCACCAAGGCCCCCGCCACCAGGGCTGGATTGCCTGCAAGCGTGGCGAACCTGACCCCGGCGAGCGCGCCGGCGCCATCCGCGTCGTAGTACAGGGCGCCGGTGGTGGTGTCGTGGTAGATGCCCACGCCCTGGGCTGCCGAGGTGGAGCCGCTCAGCCCGGCACCGCTGAAGAAGTGGGTGGCGTCCAGCGTGCCCACCACCAGCCCGGTGAAGATGGCCCCCGACAGTTCGAGGTGGTCGCCGCTGGCGTAGCCGCTGATCACGTCGACGTTGCTGGCCGCGTCGAGCGCCGTGCTGAACACGAACACATCATTGCCCAGCCCGCCGAGCAGCCGGTCGTCGCCGACGCCACCGTCCAGCACGTTGGCCGCGGTGTTGCCGCTCAGCGTGTCGTTGAAGCTGCTGCCGGTGAGGTTCTCGATGCCGACAAGGCTGTCGCTGCCGCTGCCGCCGGTGGCCTGCGCGCCGACGAT
>JBJOKP010000288.1:0-4459 GCA_046046045.1 Pseudomonadota bacterium
GCCCTGTTCTGGACGGTGGAGCTGTGGGCGCCCAACCGCGAGGCCGGCATCACCGGCTACGACTACATCCACTGGTACCGCGACCATCCGCCCGAGGACGACCTCAAGCTGCTGGCCTGGAGCGACAACCAGTGCGGCGGTCTGGCCCATGTGGACTGGTATGCCTACGAACACCCGCAGCTGGGCCCGGTGGAGCTGGGCGGCTGGGACCGCATGAACTTCTGGCGCAACCCGCCGCCGGCCCTGCGCGAGCGCGAGGTGGCGCGTTTCCCGGCCTGGCTGCAGACGCTCGCAGCCTCGCTGCCCGAGCTGCAGCTGCTGGGCACCGAGCTCACGCCCCTGGGCGAAGGGCCAGCGGGGCCGGACGGCCTGGCCAGCTGGCGCCTGCGCATCGCCGTGGGCAATGCCGGCTACCTGGGCAGCGCGGTGAGCCAGCGCGCCATCCAGCGCAAGGTGGTGCGCGGCCTGATCTTTGAACTCGAGCTGCCCGAAGGCGCCCGCTACCTGCAGGGCAAGCCGCGCATGAGCGGCGGCGAGCTCAGCGGCGGCCCGCACCTGGCCGGCCATGCGCCGCCCAGTTCGCTGCAGGCCTTTCTCCCCAACCGCGAGGTGACCGGCGACCGGGCCGTCTGCACCTGGGTGGTCCAGGCGCCAGCCGGCGCGCGCCTGCGCTGGAAGGTCAAGGCCGACCGGGCCGGGCAGCTGGCGGGTGAGCTGGTGGTCGGCAGCGGCAGCGCACCGGCATGACCGCCTACCTGCTGCGCCGCATCCTGCAGATGCTGCCCACGCTGGCCGGCGTGGTGCTGCTGGTCTTCTTCCTGTTCAAGCAGTTCGGCGGCGACCCGGCGGAAATCATTGCCGGGCTGGGCGCCAGTGCCGAGCAGGTGGCGGCCATCCGCGCCGAGCTGGGGCTGGACCGCTCGACCGCCGAGCAGCTGTGGCTCTTCGTGCGCAAGATCCTGGCCTTCGACTGGGGCCACAGCTGGGCCACCAAGGAATCGGTGGCCAGCCTGTTCGCCACCCGCCTGCCTGCCACCCTGACGGTGATGGTGCCCATCCTGCTGCTGGACACCCTGCTGGCCGTGCCCCTGGCCCTGGCGGTGGCGGCGGTGCGGGGCTCGCTCACCGACCGGGCGCTGATGGTGGTGAGCACGGTGGCGCTCTCCATCAGCCTGCTGGTCTACGTCATCGTGGGGCAGTGGCTGTTCGCCTTCCAGCTGGGCTGGTTCCCGGTGCAGGGCTGGGGCACCGAGCTGGGCGAGAACCTGCTGCGCTACGCCCCGCTGCCGGTGGCCCTGGCGGTGCTGGTGGGCCTGGCGCCTCAGACCCGGCTCTACCGCAGCTTCTTCCTCGACGAGATCGGCCAGGACTATGTGCGCACCGCCCGCGCCAAGGGCCTGGCCGAGCCGCGCGTGCTGCTGGTCCATGTGCTGCGCAATGCCTTCATCCCCATCCTCACCAACGTGAGCGTGCACCTGCCGGGCATCTTCGTCGGCTCCTTCCTCATCGAGGTGTTCTTCTCCATCCCCGGCCTGGGCCGCGAGGTGCTGCTGGCGGTGAACCGCAGCGACTACCCAGTGATCCAGGCCGTGACCATTTACCTCGCCGTGCTCACCATGGTGATCAACCTGGCCACCGACGTGTTCTACACCTGGGCCGACCCGCGGGTGGTGCTGAAATGAGCGACGCCTCCAGCGCCAGCCTGAGCGCGGCCCTGCCGGGCGCCGCCGCAGCAGCAGCCCCGGGGGGCGCACCGGCCGCAGCCCGGGTCCGCACGCCCGGCTTCTGGGCCCTGGCCTGGCAGCGCTACCGCGGCGACCGCGTGGGCATGGTCTGCCTGGTCATCGTGGCGCTCTACCTGGGCCTGATCGCCCTGGTGGCCGGCGGCCTGGTGGCGGCGGACTGGCGCAAGGAACGCGCGACCTCCTACGCCCCGCCCAGCCTGATCCACAGCCCCGCCGCTGCCGCGGCGCCTGCCGCCGCAAGCCCAGGCCCGGGCGCGGCCGCCCAGGCCCCGGCGCGCCGCCTGGACCTGAGCGATGTCGACCCGCTGGCCGGGGAGGCCGCGGCCATCGAGGCACGCGCCCTCAAGCTGCGGGAGGCCGAGCCGGTGAAGGTGGACCACCTGGCCTGGGGCGCCGACCGCCAGGGCCGCGACGTGCTGGACAGGGTGCTGCAGGGCAGCCGCATCTCCATCGTGGTGGGCCTGCTCGCCGCCCTGCTGGCCGCGACCATAGGCACGACCCTGGGTGCCCTCGCGGGCTTCCTGGGCGGTCGGGTGGGCGATGTGCTGGAGTGGGTCTACAACGTCTTCACCGCCATCCCGAGCATCCTGCTGCTCTTCGCCTTCGCGGCGGTGAGCGGGCGCGGCGTGGACAGCGTGGTCTGGGTGCTGGGCCTGACCGGCTGGACCGGCATCTACCGCCTCATGCGCGCCGAGTTCATGAAACACGCGGTGCGCGACTACGTGCGCGCCGCCGAGGCCCTGGGCGCCAGCCGCGGCGCCCGCATGTTCCGCCACATCCTGCCCAACGTGGGCCATGTGGTGCTGGTGCAACTGTCCATCCACGTGGTGGGCTTCATCAAGGCCGAGGTCATCCTCTCCTACCTGGGCCTGGGCGTGAGCCTGGACCAGGTGAGCTGGGGCACGCTGCTGGCCGAGGCCCAGACCGAGCTGGTGCAGGGCTACTGGTGGCAGCTGGCCGGCACCACGGCGGTGATGGCCGTCTTCGTCACCGCCTTCTCCCTCATGACCGATGCGCTGCGCGACGCGCTCGACCCCAAGCTGCGCGGACTGGAGTGACCCGACCATGAGCCTCTTGAGCATCCGTGACCTGCGCGTGGCCTTCCGCGTGGGCCGTGAAGGTGGCCAGGGCGAGCAGGCGCTGCGGCGCATCCCGGCCGTGGGCCGCCCGGCCCAGCCGGCCAGCGAGACCACGCCGTTTGCGCCGGCCCAGGGCCTCAGCCTGGACATCGAGGAGAACACCACCGTGGGCCTGGTGGGCGAGTCGGGCTCGGGCAAGAGCGTGACGGCCATGTCCATCCTGCGTCTGCTGCCCGACAACGCCGAGGTGAGCGGCGACATCCGCTTCCAGGGCATCGACCTGCTGAACGCCCAGCCCGGCCTGCTGCGCACCATCCGCGGCCGCCGCATCGCCTGCATCTTCCAGGATCCGATGGGCTCGCTCAACCCGGTGCACCCGGTGGGCCGCCAGGTGGCCGAGCCGCTGCGCTACCACCTGGGCCTGTCGCGCCGGGCCGCCATGGCGCGGGTGCTGGACCTCTTCATGGAGGTGGGCCTGCCCGACCCGCGGCGGCGCCTGGACGCCTATCCGCACGAGCTCTCTGGCGGCCAGCAGCAGCGCGTCATGATCGCCATGGCCCTGGCCTGCGAGCCCCAGCTGCTGATCGCCGACGAGCCCACCACGGCCCTGGACGTGACGGTGCAGCGCCAGATCCTGGAGCTGCTGGCCCGGCTGAAGGAGAAGCACCACATGAGCATGCTCTTCATCAGCCACGACCTGGGCCTGGTGGGCGAGATCGCCGACCAGGTGGCGGTGATGCGCCACGGCCAGCTGCGCGAGACCGGCAGCGTGGGCGACCTCTTCACCCAGCCGCAGGACGCCTACACCCGCGCCCTGCTGGCCTGCCGCCCCAGCCTGGCCGCCCTGCCCGACCGCCTGCCGGTGATCGACCAGTTCATGGCGGCCGAGACGAGTGGCGCCGCCGACTCCGCGACCAGTCCACCGGCCACCGCCGTGACCGAGGCTGCCGTGGCGGCGACTCCGCCAGCCGAGCCTGCCACCGGCCCCGCCGGCGAAGCGGCCCCGCTGCTCAAGATCGACGCCCTGCACAAGCGCTTCGCCCTGCGTGGCGGCTGGCGCAAGCGCGAGTTCCATGCCCTGAAGGGCGTGAGCCTGCGCCTGGCCCGCGGCCGCACGCTAGGCGTGGTGGGGGAATCCGGCTCGGGCAAGACCACCCTGGGCCTGACCCTGCTGCGCCTGCACGAGCCCAGCAGCGGCGCCATCGAGTTCGACGGCGAAGATGTCACCCGGCTTGGCGGCGCGGCGCGCCAGACCTTTCGCCGGCGCGCCCAGATCGTCTTCCAGAACCCCTACGCCTCGCTCAACCCGCGCTTCACCATCGGCCAGGCGCTGATGGAGCCCATGCGCATCCACGGCCTGCATGGCGACGACGCCGCACGCGAGCAGGCCGCCCTGGCCCTGCTGCGCAAGGTGGGCCTCACCGAGGCGGCGCTGGGGCGTTACCCGCACGAGTTCAGCGGCGGCCAGCGCCAGCGCATCGCCATCGCCCGGGCCCTGGCGCTGCAGCCCGAGCTGCTGGTGCTGGACGAGGCGGTCTCGGCCCTGGACGTCTCGGTGCAGGCCCAGGTGCTCAACCTGCTGCGCGACCTGCAGGACGAGCTGGGCCTGGCCTATGTCTTCATCAGCCACGACCT
>JBJOKP010000289.1:0-4449 GCA_046046045.1 Pseudomonadota bacterium
CGTGCCGAGCTGGCGCGTTCCTGGGACGAGCTTGGCCAGGTCACCTGCGTGCTCGAAGCCCGGCTCGAGCTGGTGAGCGAGCTCAGCGTCATCGTGGCCCGCAGCCAGGACGACCAGATCGTGCATCTGCCGGTGCAGGAGAACCTGCATGTGAACGGCATCCTGGCCGTCACCAGGGTGCCGGCGCGCATCGATGCAGCCCTGGCAGACGCAGCCATCGGCGCGGCCGAGCGCATCGCCCGCCAGCTGGGGTATGTGGGCGTGTTGTGCGTCGAGTTCTTCGTCGTGGCCGGCGGCCGCCTCGTCGCCAACGAGATGGCACCGCGGCCGCACAACTCCGGCCACTACGCCATCGACGCCTGCGACCACTCCCAGTTCGACCTGCAGGTGCGCGCCATGGCCGGCCTGCCCATGGTGGCACCGCGCCAGCATTCGCCGGCCGTGATGCTGAACCTGCTGGGGGATCTGTGGTTCCGCGATGGCCAGCCCGAGGCCAGCACGCCGGACTGGGCCGCCGTCCTGGCCCTGCCGGGTGCCCATCTCCATCTCTACGGCAAGACCGAGGCGCGGGCCGGACGCAAGATGGGCCACCTCACCCTGACCGCCGCCACCCTGGACGAGGCCCAGGCCCTGGCCCGCGAGGCGGCACGCCGCCTTGGCCTGGCCCTGCCGTTCTGAGGCGCCGCCCGGCGGATCACCCAGCGTGGCTGACGCGACCTCCCTGCCCAGCGGCCCCAAGGCCGCTGCCCTGCGTTGCCTGCATGCTGGCGCGGGTGCAGCCCTGTCCGGCCCCCACGCTGCGGTCATCGACGAGGCAGCCCGAGCCCTGACCGCGGGTCAGCTGGTGGCCTTCCCCACCGAGACGGTCTACGGCCTGGGCGCCCGCGCCGACGACGAGGTTGCCGTGGCCCGCATCTTCGCCGCCAAGGGGCGCCCGGCCGACCATCCCCTCATCGTCCACCTGCCCGCTGACGGTGACCTCAACGCGGCCGCGCTGGCCTGGGCCAGTGAGCTCGATCCCCTGGCGCAGCGCCTGATGCAGGCCTGCTGGCCAGGGCCGCTGACGCTGATCGTGCCGCGCCGGCCGGAGATGGGCCGGGCCGCCGCCGGCGGGCAGGACAGCATCGGCCTGCGCTGCCCGGATCACCCGGTGGCCCAAGCCCTGCTGAGCCGGGCCGCCGAGCTGGGGGTCAGCGGTGTGGCAGCGCCCAGCGCCAACCGCTTCGGTCGCATCAGCCCGACCCGGGCCGAGCATGTGCTGGACGAATTCCGCCCGGTGACCGGCAGTGCGGTGCTGCCCGACGGCCTGCTGGTGCTGGATGGTGGCGCCAGCCGGGTGGGCATCGAATCCGCCATCATCGACTGCACCCGTGGCCATCCCGTGCTGCTGCGGCCGGGCCTGTGGAGCGTGGAGGAGCTGAGCGAGTTCGCCGGCCAGGCCCTGCGCGGGCCGGACGGCGCCGCGCCACGGGCGTCCGGCACCCTGGCCGCCCACTACGCGCCCGAGGCGCCGCTGCGCCTGCTGCCGGCCGACCGCCTGCAGGCCGAACTGCTGGCCTACCCCGAGGCTGACCGCGCTGGCCTGGCGGTATATTGCCGCGCCGCTCCCGCCGTGGATGGCGTGCTCTGGCGACGCATGCCCGCCAGCCCTGGCCTGCTGGCCCATGAACTGTTTGCCGTCCTGCGCGAGCTGGATGCCGCCCCGGTCTCGGCCATCTGGGTGGAACAACCGCCTGGGCTGCCAGGCTGGGACGGTGTGCATGACCGCTTGCGCCGTGCTGCCGCCGCCAGCGCCGGCTGAGACCGCATGCCCCTGGTTCCAGCCGAGCGCAGCCTCCGATCCGCGGCCCCGTGTTTTCGCCTTCCGTTTGTTGTTGGACCTTCGATGACCCTGCTGTCCCGCCCGAGCCTTGACCTCTTTCCCTCCGCCCGTCGGGGGTGGCGCCGGGCCCGCACCCTGCTGGCCACGACCACGCTGGCCGCCCTGATGGTGGCCTGTGGCGGCAGCGTGAGCCGGGTCGAACCCTTCGTGCCGACACGCTTCGTCAGCTTCGGCGACGAACTGAGCGTGCTCACCGCCGCGGGCACCAAATACAGCATCAACGCCCTCACCGCCGACACCACGGATGCGGCCGGCACGCTGGATTGCCACCTGCTGCCGATCTGGAACCAGGCCCTGGCCGAGACCTTCGGCTTTGCCTTCAGCGGCTGCCTGCCGGCCACCGGTACCCCGGTGGCGGCCACGCTCGCCGCCCAGATCAATGCCCGCGTCGCCGATGTCCAGGCCCAGGTGGCGGCTTACCGCACCGCCCAGGGCTTCGACAGCCACACCCTGGTCACCGTGATGGCGGGTTCGCATGATCTGCTGGACGCCTACCAGAACCTCTACGTGGGGGGCGGACGCAGTCCCGCGGCGAGGAATTCCGCCCTGGCTGCGGCCAACGCGGCGGGTGTGGCGCTGGGTGCCCTGGTGAACCAGATCGCTGCCGAAGGTGCCGGTGGCCGGGTGGTCTGGGCGACGCCGCCCAACCTCGGCTATTCACCCTATGCCCTTGCCGAGGAAGCTGCCACGCCGGGCAGCCAGCAGGTGATCAAGGACCTGTTCACCGCCTTCAACCAGGCCTATCGGCTGGAAGTGATCAACGACGGGCGCTACGTGGGCCTGGTGGCGGCCGACGAGATCATCGTCGGCATGATGAACAAGGACCCGGACATCGCCGCGGCGGTGTACGGGGTCACCAACCAAAATGCTGCCGGCTGCACCACCGCTCTGCCCGACTGCACGCCGCTCACGCTGACCGATACCTCGGGCACCACGGCTGGCAACCCGACCATCCACGTCTGGGCGGACAACCTCCATCCAGGCAGCAACTGGCAGGTGCGCGCCGGCACCCTGGCGCGCAGCCGCGCCCTCAACAATCCCTTCTAGGCCGCTGGCCTGATCCGTCCGGCGCCTCGCCCCGGATGGCAGACCTCAGGGCCGTGGCCGGCCGTAGCGCAGCTTGAGGATGAGGATGGTCAGTGCCAGGGCCAGGGTCACGGCGTTGGCTATGATGATCGGCCAGGCACCCAGCATGACGCCGTAGACCAGCCACAGGGCCACGCCCAGGGTGAAGACCGCGTACATGGAGAGCGAGATTCCGCTCACGTCGCGGGTGCGCAGGGTGAGCCAGGCCTGGGGCAGGAAGGACAGGGTGGTCAGCGTGGCGGCCACGCTGCCAAGCAGATCGGTCGAGGTCATCAGGGACGGGTGTCGAGGTCCTCGGCAGCCAGGCGCAGCACGGCGTCCAGCACCTGGCGGCTGTCGTCGCCGCCGGCCAGGGGGTGGTTGATCATGGCCACCACGATGCGGCGCTGGCCGTCCGACCCGTGCACGTAGCCGGCAATGGCCGAGACGCCATTGAGCGTGCCGGTCTTGATATGCGCCCGCCCGACCGCTCCCGTGGAGCGCCGCGCCGTGGCCTCGATGCCTGCCAGGGGCAGCGAGGACAGCAGCTCGGGCATCCAGGGGCTGAGCCAGGCCCACTGCAGCACGCGCGCCAGACAGCCTGCGGTGATTCGCTCCTGACGAGATAGGCCCGAGCCCTTGTCGATCTTGAACTCGGCGTCGCTGCAAGAGGCCTTCTCGCGCAGGCGGCTGTGCACGATCTCGCGCGAGGCCTCGTAGCGGCCCGTGCCCTGGCCGGCCAGGCTCAGGGTCAGGAAGATCTGCTGGGCAATCAGGTTGTTGCTGAACTTGTTCATGTCCCGCAGCACTTCGGGCAGCAGGGGCGAGGGAAAGTCCTGCAGCAGGCTGGCGGTGGCGGGAGCCTTGCCCTCGCGCACCCGGCCGGCGAGCTTGCCCCCCAGGTCACGCCAGGCGGCGGCCACCGCCCGGCTGTTGAAGCTGGCCGGGTCGGCATAGGCGACCGGCCAAGTCTTGTCGCCGCAGGCAGCGGGAAAGCGGCCGGCCAGGCGGATCTGGTCGGGTGAGCTGAAGTCGGCCTGCAGCTGGCCGCGCCAGTCGCCGCAGTCCGCCGGGCGGTCGCCGCGCAGCAGGGGCACGCTGGCGGGAACGGTCACGCCGGCCAGGGCCGGCTCCATGCCGACGCGGGCCAGACCCAGGGCCGGCTCGGGGTGGAAGCTCAGCATCAGCGCCTTGCCATTGACCACGAAGGCATCGGGCTGCACGTTGTAGGGCCGGAAGCGCTCGCCATCGAAGGCACCCGGGTCGACCTCGGCCAGCTCGAAGGCCGAGCGATCGATGACGATGTCGCCGCCGATCTCGCGCAGGCCCAGTTGCTGCAGCCGCGACAGCAGCAGCCAGAGCTTTTCGGTCACCAGGCGCGGGTCACCGCGGCCCGTCAGATACAGCGAACCCTGCAGCTTGCCCTGCACCAGGGGGCCGTCCACCAGGGCCGGGGTGTTCCAGGCGTAGACCGGCCCGAGCTGGTCCAGCGCCACCACCGA
>JBJOKP010000290.1:0-4443 GCA_046046045.1 Pseudomonadota bacterium
CGGCCAGCGCCATCCGGTCATGCAGGCCCTGCTGCCCCACATCCCCGTCTACGGCCTGCAGGAGGCCCAGCTCCAGGCCGTGATCGAGGGCTGCCAGATGGACCTCAGCCAGAGCCGCTACCTCGATTACCCCGGCCTGCAGCGCTACTGCCACCTGGTGGCCGGCGTGGTGGGCGAGGTGGCGGCGGCCATCTTCGGCCACAGCCAGCCCCAGACCCTGGATTACGCCCGCCGCCTGGGCCTGGCCCTGCAGCTCACCAACATCATCCGCGACGTGGGCGACGATGCCCGCCGCGGCCGGGTCTACCTGCCGGTCAACGACCTGCAGCAGCATGGCGTGAAGGTGGCGGATATCCTGGCGCGGCGCTACAGCCCCGAGTTCACCGCCCTGATGACGGCCCAGGCCGCGCGCGCCCAGCAGGCCTATGACGAGGCCCTGGCCCTGCTGCCCGAGGCCGACCGCCGGGCCCAGAAGCCCGGCCTGATGATGGCCAACATCTACCGCACCCTGCTGGGCGAGATCGAGGCCGGCGGCTTCCAGGTGCTGCACCAGCGCATCTCGCTCACGCCGGTGCGCAAGCTCTGGATCGCCATGAAGACCAACTGGCGTGGCCGCTGAGGCAGGGCAGGCGCGGCCGCCCGCAGGCCGGCGGCGCATCGCCGTGGTCGGTGCCGGCTGGGCCGGGCTGGCGGCGGCGGTCAGCGCGGCGCAGCAGGGCCGCGCGGTCACCCTGTTCGAGACCGCCGGCCAGCCCGGCGGGCGGGCCCGCAGCCTGGCGGCGATGGCGCCCGGCCAGCCAGCCGAGGACAGGCGCGGCGACGAAGGCAACGAGGACGCTGCGGACCGTGCCGCGGCGCCCGCATTCACCGGCCACAGCGGCGTCAGTGGCGTCAGTGGCGTCAGCGGCGTCAGCGGCCTCAGCGGCCTGCGCCTGGACAACGGCCAGCACCTCCTCATCGGGGCTTATGGCGCCACCCTGGCGCTGATGCGCGAGGTCGGCGTCGATCCCGAGGCCGTGCTGCTGCGCCGCCCCCTGGCGCTGCTCGATGCCCAGGGCCAGGGTCTGCGCCTGCCGGCCGGTCCGGCGCTCATCGCCTTCACGCGCGGGGTGCTGGCCATGCATCACTGGCGCTGGCGCGAGCGCCTGGCCCTCACCACCCAGGCGCTGCTCTGGCTGCTGCGCGGCTTTCGCTGTCCGCCGGGCTGGACGGTGGACCAGCTCTGCGGCCGCCTGCCCGAGCGGGTGCGGGCGGAATTCATCGAGCCCCTCTGCGTCGCCGCCCTCAACACCCCCGCCCGGGACGCCAGCGCCCAGGTGCTGCTCAAGGTGCTGCATGACGCCCTGTTCGGCGGCCGCGGGGCCAGCGACCTGCTCATCCCGCGCCGACCCCTGGCCGAACTGCTGCCCGAGCCCGCCCTGGCCTGGCTGACGGCCCGGGGGGCCGACCTCAGGCTGCGCCAGCGCGTCGAGCGCCTGGAGGCCGGCCTCCAGGGCCGCTGGTGCCTGGACGGCGAGGACTTCGACGCCGTGGTGCTGGCCTGCGGCGCGGCCGAATCGGCCCGCCTCGCGGCCACCGTGGCGCCGGCCTGGTCGGCCGTGGCCGCGGGCTTTGCCTACGAGCCCATCATCACCGTCTATGTGCAGGCCCCGGGCGCGGCCCTGGTGGCGCCCATGATCGCCCTGGCCGAAGGGCCGCAGGCGCCGGCCCAGTTCGCCTTCGACCATGGGGCCCTGGGCGGTCAGCCCGGCCTCTTCGCCTTCGTGGTGAGCGGTGCCGCCCCCTGGGTGGCGCGTGGCCTGGCCGCCACCCGCGACGCCGTGCTGGCCCAGGCCCGCCTGGTGTTGCGGCCGGCGCCTTCCGGTGGCTTGACCGGCCGGGGCGCCCCGCCCAGCGTGCTGCGCGTGGTGGCCGAGAAGCGTGCCACCTTCCGCTGCGTGCCGGGTCTGCTCCGCCCAGACGCAGCAATCGCCCGGGGCCTGGTGGCCGCGGGCGATCATGTGGCGGGTCCCTATCCCGCCACGCTGGAAGGGGCGGTGCGCAGCGGGCGGGAGGCCCTGGCTCTGCTGGACCGATCCGCCTGAAGGCGGATGGAGGGTGGCCGGGGCCCGAGCGGCCCCGGGTCCATCGGCCTCAGTTCACCGTGTCGTAGCTGAACCATTGCGAGAGGGCGCTGCCGTCCCAGGTGCGCAGGTTGAGCAGGATGCCGCGCTGATTGGACGCGTTGGCATTGGGCGGGGCGTACTGGATCTCGCCGGTGGGCCAGACCGTCACCGTGCTGGTGCCCCGTGCCACCGGGTCGTCCGGGGTCGAGACCGTGGCCCCGGCGTTGGCCAGGGTGACGCTGGCGCTCTTCACTTCCACCGAGTTCATCACCTGGCCGGTCCAGGCCAGGTCCAGCGAGGTCTGGCCGGCGGCGGGGCGGGCGCTGACCAGGGTGGCGGCGTCCAGGGCCACCCAGCGACGTGCGTTCATCTTGGTCAGGTCCGGCAGGGCCGAGTTGACGTAGCGCGTGTAGGTGTAGGTCGGGGTGGTGCGGCCGCCGTAGAACACCTCCACCGTCAGCGGGGTGTTCAGCGTCAGCTGGGCGGTGGTGTTGGCGGGCATCCAGGTCGAGCCCCAGGCGCAGGTCTGGGTCGGCGTCGCCAGGCTGGCGCAGGAGCCCTCGGTGGCGCCGGGCAGGCGCAGCACCGGCGCGGCCGTGCCGCCGGCAGGCACCAGGGTCGTGCGGGCCACCCAGGCGTAGGGGCAGTTGCTGTAGACCGGGCCGCCGGCCGGCACCGTCGCGCCGCAGCGCTTGAGGCCGGCGTTGGCGACGTCGCCGTCCAGGTTGCTCAGGTCCATCCAGGTCTGGCCCGGGGCGACCGGGGGAACGTAGACCAGGCTGGGCAGGCCGCTGCCACTGACCCGCACGGCGCTCATGGGGCTGCCGTCGGCCAGCCGGCCGCCTGGACCGCCAGCGTTGACAAAGATGCCCAGGGCGCTGCGGAAGTGCTCCTTCACGCTGGGAGTCGCGGTGTCGTAGGCGGCCATGGAGGTGAAGCGACGCACCAGGGGCGTGATGCCGATGTCCACGGCCTGCTGGCTGCCGGTGAGGATCCAGCGGGCCGAGGCGGCCGGACCGGCCGGCAACTGCTGTGCCACGCCGATGAAGTTGCCCAGGCGGTTGTAGCGGTCGCTGTAGGTGACGTTGAGCACCAGGGTGGGATTGGGCGGCAGTGGCCGGCCGGCCGCTGCGGAGCCACGCAGGATGCGGATGTCCTTCACCGCCACGGCCTTGGTCAGGGCGGCATCGTTGAGCATGGCGTAGAAGCCTTGACCCGCCGAGTAGCCGCTGTTCAGGTACTCAAGACCATCCCGCGCGGCCGAGCTGAAGAGGGCCTGGCAGGCGTCGGCCATGCGGGTGACCGAGGGGCCGCCGGCATTGGCCGGCAGGGTGTTGTCCATCGCCAGCACGCGCGAGGCCACCGGCAGGCTGAAGCAGGCCGAGAACTGGGCGCGGAACTGGGCCAGGTACTGGGCCACGTCGGGCGTCACCGCGGCCAGGGCGAAGAGGCGCGTCTTGTTGGGCTGGTTCGTGGTGCTGCAGGCGCCGGAGACGGCATCCCAGCGCACCAGGTAGGCCACGGCCGCCGGGTTGCTGGGCGTCATCTTCAGGGCGACGGTGGTGCGCGCCGAGGCGGCCAGCAGGCGTGGCTCGGTCAGGGCCACCGAGGCCTCCACCAGCTGGGCGCTGCCGAACGCCGGGTCGTTGAGTTCGGCGCCCAGGCAGCTGTCGTTGGCGGCCGCCAATGGGGACACGCTGCGGGAGCCATAGGCCGTGCCGCTGCTGTACTGCATGTTGGGCAGGTACTGCACATCCTTGTCCAGCAGGCCGTAGACGCCGCCCGAGCGGTCGACCCACTTGACCAGGTCGGCGCCCGCGTAGCGGGTGCTGCCGTAGTAGCTGTTCATGTTGGCCGCCACCTGGTCGAAGCTGACCTTGGCGCTGGCCAGCAGGATGGCCTCGCGCAGGCTGGCGTCGTCGATCACGCCGTTGTCGGCCAGGTCGGCCTCGAAGCGGCTGAGGAAGTCGGTGACGCCGGCGCCGTCCTGGCCGATCTGGGCCACCAGGGCGGAGATGGCCAGCAGGATCTGGTCGGCGCTGCGCGGCGTGACCTCGGTGACCAGCTTGCGCAGGTCCATCTCGCCGAAGCTGGGCACGCCGCCCAGGTCGGCGGGCTTGATGCCGAAGGCCTTGAGCACCTCGCCCTGGGCCTGGGTGCGCGCCGTGTTGAAGAGGGTGGCGCTGACGGCCGGATTGGTGGCGGGGCTGATGGCTGCCGCGGCGGCCGTGGCGGCGGCACGGGCCAGCACCAGGGTGCGCTCGCGGCTGAGGTCGGTCAGCACGTTGACGTTGAGCGCCTTGTCGGTCTTGAGGTTGCTGACCGCCCGCAGGGTGAT
>JBJOKP010000291.1:0-4417 GCA_046046045.1 Pseudomonadota bacterium
GAAGAGGCCGTTGTGGACGTACTTCCAGACCTGGGTGTCACCCTCGTTGATCAGCTCGGTCGGGGTGTCGACGTAGTTGAGCGGGATGGTGGTCTGGGTGTAGGCCGTGGTGTAGGGCAGTTCCACACCCTGGGTGCTGTTGTAGCGACCGAAGGCCGGCTCCCACAGCTCCTGGATGGACTTGGCCTTGGCCAGCAGACGGCCCTGGGGCTGACCGTTGGTGGAGGTGTTGAGGGCGTCGGTATCGGCCTTGGCGACGGCAAGCACACCACCGGCCGCCTGGGGCTGGCTGAGGGTGACCGTGGGGGCCTGGGTGTAGCCGGTGCCCACGTCGGTCAGGCTGATCTCGAAGACTTCGCCGGTGAGTTCCACCGTGGGTGCGGTCGGGTTGACGCCGCCACCGGAGAAGTTGACGGTCAGCTGGGTGAGGTCGGTGTAGCCGCCGCCGCCCGCCGAGTCCGGCTCGATTGGATAGGGCGCGACCAGGTGCACCGCGCCCACGCCGGCCAGCACGCTGCCGCGCGCGCCGGAACCACCACCACCGGTGATGGTCATGGTCGGGACGATGGTGTAGCCGCCGCCATTGAGGTTCAGGGTGATGGCGGTGATGGCGCCGGTGGCGCTCACGGTGGCCGAGCGCACGGTCGGCGCCGTGGCGCCGGGCTGCACGCTGAAGCGGGCGAAGGTACCGGCTGCGATGGCCGCATCGACCGCGGCCTGGTTGTAGCCGGTGCCGCCAGCAACCATGGTCACCTGGTTGGGCGTGAGGCGGGCATCGACGAGCGCACCCGAACCCAGGCCAATGACCGGCACGGCGACGGTGGCCGTGGGCGCGGAGGTGTAGCCGCTGCCCATGTTGAGCACCTTCACCTCCTTGATCTTCAGAGAGGCCGTCGCCTTGGCCAGGACGCCGCCAGCCACGTTGGGCTGGGACACGGTCACCGTGGGGGCCTGGGTGTAGCCGGAGCCGCGGTTGAGGACCTGGATGCTGTTGAAACCACTGCCCAGTTGGCCGGGCACGTAGCTGAAGTAGGGGTTCTTCAGCGTCGTGGTGTAGATGTCGGCGTAGGCCGTGGCCTGGTCAGGCTGCGAGGCCGGGCCCAGGGGGATGCCCGCCCAGGAGGCGTTGAAGGCCGCGTAGTCGGGCTGGGCCACGACCGGACGTTCCTGGCTGGCGACGTAGTTGCTGCCCACCGCGGCGTTCAGCGCATCGGGGGTCCAGGCAGGCGTTGCGCCGGTGGTCTTGACCCGGAACTGCATCATGGTGTGCAGGTTGGGACCGTAGCCGGGCTTGGTGTCTTCGGCACCGCCGGCCGAGGACTGGTCGCCCACGCCGGTGTAGTAGAAGTTGCGCGGGTCGGCGCCGGGCTCGGGGCCACCGGCGTCGTTGTAGACCACCAGGCTCTTGCCGGCGTACTGCGAGAAGTCGACGACCACGTCAGCCACGTCACCCGGCGAGAGGAACAGCGTGGGCGTCTCGGGACTCATGACCGTGATGCGGCCCTTGTCCATGGTGTAGAACAGGGGCGTGGGCGGCAGTTCGGCCACCTTGGCCAGCAGGCCGGCCTCGTTGGCGAACTGGAACAGGGAGGGACCGGCACCCGCGGGGGCAGCCACGCCGCCCGGGCGCGAGTCCCAGGGCCAGGTGACCGGCACGCACCACTTGCCGGTGGTGGCATCGAGGCTGGGACGCATCTGGCCGTCCGCACAGGCATCACCGGCCGCCGGGAGGGTGGCCTGCATCATGTCCACTTCAGAGGCGATGCCCAGGGGGTTGGTGACCGGCGTGCCATCGGCGAGCTGGGCGGTGACCTTGCCTTCGAAGAGGTTGAAGGTCATCCAGCGCTCGTTGCTGGCGTTGACGATGCGCAGACGATAGGTCGTCGGCTCGACCTCCATCGTCGGATAGGCCACGCCGTTGATGACGGGCGTGTCGAAGAAGGCCTCGGGCGTGAAGCTAGGGTTGGGATAGGCGCCATCCGGCAGCGCGTACAGGGCGGGGAAGATGGGCCAGAAGGTCGGGCCGTAGAGCCAGCGACCCACCGGGTTCCAGTTGTTCTCGAACTGAGGATCGGAAAGCGGCTCGTAGACGTGCGGGTACCAGAGGCTGGACTCGCCGCCCCAGGCGGTGGTGTTCCACTTGCCGTCCTGCAGCGCGATGTCCTTGGGCACGAAGGTGCGGTCCTGCAGGATCAGCGGCAGGGTGCGCTCGGCCGGGGGAAGCAGGCCATCGGCGACCATCTGCTGTTCGGCCGCATCGGTGACGATGTAGGGCAGCACCATGCCGGCGTAGGTGTTCAGCCGGGCCATGCCCTGGGTGCGGTCGTTCGCCCAGAGCATGCGAGCGCCCTGCTGGTTGGCGAAGTAGTAGGTCATCGCGCCAGGACCCGGCTCGTTCATGTCGGGCACCGCAGCGGCGCTGACGCCACGCAGGAACTCGGCCAGGAAGGCGGGATCGCGGGACGGATCGGCGGCGAATTCGGCTGCCAGGCTGCCGGGGATGGTGGCATCGCCCTCACCGGCCGGCGTGAACCACTGGTGGGGCGAACCTGCGCTGATCCAGGGCGCATCGATGCCCTGCACGTGCAGGGTGACGCGGTTCTGGGTGTAGGAAGTCAGGCCATCGGGGCCGAGGCCGGCGCCGGTGACGGTGGCGTCATAGGGCAGGAAATGGTCACCACGGCGCTGGGTCACCACCGGGCTGGCACCCGTGTTGTCCACCACGGCACGGCCGACCGGCAGCAGGTTGTGCAGCTTGACGCGCATGGGCACGCCGGTCGTGGCATTCACCACCGGGCCCAGGTAGTGCGGGTTGTCGACCGCCAGGGCCGGCACCTTGACGTACTTGCCAGCGGCGTCCTTGACCAGCTTGCCGTTGGCATCGGTGGCCAGGAGGGTCAGAGCATTGCCCTGGGCATCGATCAGCGGGACCTGCTTGGAGCCGGCAATGTTGGAGGCGCGGCCGTTGGAGGCCTCGACATCGATCTGCACGAAACCACGCAGCGTGGTCTTGTTGGCCAGGTCCGAGTGGAACTTCTCCTGGTACTCGACGACGGCCAGTTCAATGTAGTCGTCCGTGGTGGTCACCCCCATGGGGTTCTTCCACTTGGTGGCCACGGCCTGCGGCAGGTACTTGATGGCGGCAGCGTCGGCCGAAAGGGCGGTGGCCTTGGCCTCGCCCACCAGCGGCAGCGGATCGACGAACTTGCGCAGTGCCGCGCCCGTGTCATCCTGGCCGGCAGCTTCGGACACCGGGGTGACCCGCTGGCCCGCCGGACTGTTGGCGTAGTAGGTCTGCAGACGGGTCGAGGCGCCGTTGTTGAGCGTGGCGTCGACGAAGCCCGGACCGGCCATTGCGGCGGAGGCGCCCACGGCCAGGCCGGAGACCATCAGCACCGGACGCAGCGCAGCCAGGGAACTCCAGCTTTGCGGCGCCTTGCGGCTGCTGAAGAGCTCACCGGAAGAAATCAGGAATGACAACTTGGACATATGCCCCTTCGGTGTATCGGTTGGGTTTTTGGAACTCTTGGCGTGGTTTCCCTGCCGCAGCAGAGATCGCCCTTTCGGACTGAGCCTGAAACCACGTGTCCTCTCAGACTGTTCGTCAGATTAGGGAGCAAGCTTTAGGGAGAAATTACCTGACGAGCTCAACCAAACCCGCCGCACCGGTCTGGTCGGTGCAATTTGAGAAATTCATCTTTAGCACCGCTAAGCAAAGCGGCAGCGGACCACGGGCGCGAGGTCGGCAGCCGCTGCGGGATATCCCCCGCCTTCTTAGGGAAGTCTTAATTGAAGGTTTTCTGTGGCTAATGGTTGGTGCAATTGCGGCGCGCCCTGCGATATTCATCGTCAGCCCACGGACAAAGCTGAGACATCTCGCAACAAATACTCCGTTCTATTAAGCCAACCTAATAAATTCACTCGAATTACCCAGGCGACGCATCTCGTGAGATATCTCACGAAACAGGCGGCCCGGAGGAAATTCGAGGTGAACTCCATTCAGGTGGGGTTCACGTGATATCTGCCCAGGTTTGCCAGAGGCGGTTTCTCGTGCTTGCAACACCTTCCGCCAGCGGCAGGGCGCAGCAGGGTCCACCGGCCCGCGATCCGTCCGTCCATGGTGTCCGGGTCAGGTGACCGGGCGGCTGCCGCCCGGCGGCGCTCACATGGGCCGGAATCGCCAGGCATAGGCCTGGCTCACGGCCAGGCGCTCGGGGTGCTGGCGCAGCTGCAGCTGGATGCGGCCGGTCTCGTCGCGCTGCACCCGGGCAATGGCGCTGGCGCGCACGATCACGCCGCGGTGCACCTGCCAGAAGAGCTCCGGGTCCAGGCCCTCGGCAATCTCCTTGAGCGGCTTCCTCACATGGGCCTCGTCGGCCGCGGTGACGACGCGGGTGTATTTCTCGTCGCTCTGGAA
>JBJOKP010000292.1:0-4414 GCA_046046045.1 Pseudomonadota bacterium
TCCAGGTCAGGCCGATGCCCGGGTTGAGCTTGGCATAGGTGTCTGCGGCATCCAGCGTCGTGTCCAGGCCGAGCTGCCGACCCACGTCCACGGTGGTGACCTTGGTCCGGTTGTAGCGGGCAGAGAGGCTGAGGTCCAGGCCGGGTGCCAGGCTCTGCACCTGCTCGGCCCACACCGAGGTCGTGCGGCTGTAGCCGCGGATGTAGGCACTGAGCTCCTCGTCCTCCGCATCGACAACCGCGCGGGTCTCATCCAGCATGCCCTCGGCCTCGGTCTGACGGAAGCGCGTGCGGCTCTTGTCATACGAGACGCCGGCGGAGGTCAGCACGTTGGACTGCTGCCGGCTCCACTGCAGGGCAGCGCCGTAACCCATCTGGCGGCTGCTGCTGCGATTCTCCACGCCGGTTTCCGGCACGTCGGGCGGGCTGTAGTCGTCGTTCAGGTCACCATTGAGCGTGTCGGCCACCAGCCGGCGCAGGTAGGCCTGGCCGGACAGCCGCTGACCATTGCCCAGATCCCAGCCCAGCTGGCTGCTCACCGCCCCGAGACGATGCTCGGTCAGGTCGGGACGCGTATAGATCTGCTCACGGCGGAAGGCGGCCATGCTCTCGGGCAGCAGTCCATTGCCGGTGAGGACACTGTCGGCGCCCATGAGGTTGATCTTCCAGTCCAGCTTGCCCAGCTTGCCATCAAGCTTGGCATAGAGCTGGCTGATCTCGCTGGGCGAATAGTCGCGCCAGCCGTCCTCCTCGTGCCTCGAGACGGCCAGGAACAGGTTCGTGCTCTCGCCCAGGCTCATGCCGTGAGCCAGCTCGAACTCGCGCCGGCCGAACGAGCCCGTGGCCAGCTCCAGCTCGGTGCCGGGGTCGGCAGCGCCCGACTTGGTCTCCAGCACCAGGGCGCCGCCCAGGGTGTTGAGGCCGAACAGCGGGTTGGAGCCCGGCATCAGCGTCATGCCTGAAATGGCCGCGCGCGGCACCAGGTTCCAGTTGACGATGTCGCCAAAGGGTTCGTTGATGCGCACCCCGTCCAGATAGACCGACAGGCCCTGGGGCTGGCCCAGCAGCGGGCTGGCGGTGAAGCCGCGGTAGTTCAGCTCCAGCTGATAGGGGTTGCCCTGGGTCTCGACCACGTTGACGCTGGCCACATGGCGGCGCAGCAGCTCGGCCAGGTTGCTCTCCTGCTGCTCCTTGAGCCGGGCGCCCGAGAGGGTCTGCACATTGGCCGGCAGGCGGTCGCGGTCGATGGCCGTGCCGGGCAGCGGCGTGGTGCCCACCACCTCCACCGGCTCAAGCGTGGCGGTGGCGGTCTGGGCCAGGGCAGGCAGGGCGGCCATCAGGGCCACGGCCAGGGTGCTTCGGGCTAAAGGGAAGGTGCCCATCGTGGCGGAGGTGGAGCGTGCGCGGGCAGTGGTCTGGGTCATGGGATCGGGGAGGTTCAGGCGGGAATGCAGGCCTGTGTCAGGCCCTCTGTAAAGAAGTTATCCAGCCACTTCCCGGCCGCCCAGGGAAAACTTCCCGACCTGGGGTACACCCCAGCGCCTGGCGTCGCCTCCGATCCACGCGGCCTACGGGTTCATGCGGCCAGGCGTAGCGCGGAACGGTGTCGAAGCACTCAGGGGGCCAGACCGTGGCGCTGGGCGTACTGCAGCAGTTCCAGGCCCGAGCCCACCTCCAGCTTCTGGCGGATCAGCGTCTGGTAGTTCCACACCGTCTTCTCGCTCACCGCCAGATGGGCGGCGATGGCTTCGATGCTGCGGCCCTGCAGCAGATGGCCCAGCACCTCGAACTCCCGGGCCGTGAGCTGATGGTGCGGATGGATGAGCGTGGCCAGGCTCTCATCAGGCCGGCTGGCACTGCCCAGACGGATGGCACGGATGGCCTCCACCAGGGCCTCGGGGTTCTCGGTCTTGGCGACAAAGGCGGCTGCGCCCTCGCGCAGGCACTGGGTGCGCAATGCCGGGGTGTCGTGCATGGTCACCACCACGATCACCAGCTCGGGCAGGGTGCGCACCAGGTCGCGCAGCAGGTCGGCACCGCTGCGCCCGGGCATGGAGAGGTCCAGGGTCAGCAGGTCGATGCGGTCGGGGTCGCGTGGACGCGTCAGGGCCTGCCAGGCCTGTTGGGCATCGGTGTATTCGGCCACCACCTCCAGCACCGGGTCCAGCTCCAGAAGGCGCCGATACCCCATGCGCACGATGGCATGGTCATCGGCCAGACCAACGCGGATGGGCCGCTGCAACTGGCCCAGGCGATGGCGCTGGCGCTTCATGGCACGACGGCGGGCAGATCGGGGGCCAGCAGCAGCTCGCCCTGCACACGGGCACGCCGGTCCAGCACCACCTCGCCCACCCCCACCTCGACCAGGTCCTGCGGCCCCACCACCAGGCGGCGGCGACCCTGGTCGTCCGGCGCCGAGAGGCTGACGCCACTGCAGGCCGGCTCGCCGGCGGCCTGCCGTCCGCACGCAAATCGTTCGCCCAGGGCGCCGCCGTCGAAGACGGCCCGCTCCAGCTGGCCGGCCACATAGCTCAGGAAGAGGCCCTGGAACTCCGGGCTGCGCACGAAGACGCTGGCGACCAGTCCCGCCTCGTCCAGCTGCATGATGCGGGCGCTGGGGTCATCGGCCTCGGCGGGGGGGCAGGCTGCATAGCCGCCGGCCTCGCCGGTGATCACCAGCTGGATGGCGTCGTCCCCGTCGGCACAGGCGTAGGCCGTGGCATTGACCGTCCCCGGGGCCTGCAGGGCGACAAAGCTGCCGTCCAGCTGCAGGCTCTGCGTGGGGTCGGTGCTGCCGTCGGCCAGGCGCGCCTGCAGCACCGTGCCGCTCAGGCGGATGAGACGGCGCTGGTAGCCCAGGCCCAGCGGCCCGGCGGCCAGCGTGCCCACGGTCACGCCCTTGCATGCGTCCGCCACGCAGGCCAGCACCTGGCCGTCCTCCACTGTCACCACGCTCGCCAGGCGTTCACCGTCCAGCACCAGCTCGATCAGGCTGCGGCCGTCGCGGCTCTGGAAGAACCAGCTCCAGCGCGCCCCGCGCCCGCGCGGATTGCCCAGGGTGCCGCCCTCGCCCGTGGCGTCATTGGTCTGCAGGCAGCCGGCATGTACAGCGCCAGAGGGGGCGTTGAGGTGGTAGGCCCGGCCGCTGCAGTCCTCGCCCAGGGCGAGCGGCAGGGCAGCGCTGGGCGGCAGGATCAGGCTGCCGCTGGCGGCGAGCAAGTTGCCGTCGAGGTCAGACCGCAGCTCGGCCGTGGCCTGGCTGGTGCCCAGTGTGAGGCGAGCGCCTTCTGCGTCGCCGACGAGGCGGCCACAGGCGGCGCCGCTGCAGGCCCAGCGTTGGCCGGCCGGGTCCTGGAAGCTCAGCGCTGCGGTGCTGCCATCACCCGCCAGGTGCAGCTCGAACTGGCCGTCGGGGCTGGTCCAGCGCAGCAGATCCAGCGCGGGGTCGGCCGGGTCGGGTTCGCGCGTGGCTGCGTCGGGGCAGAGTTGCAGTGGCTGGCCGGCGTTGAGCCCGCTGCCCTGCAACTGCAGGCCGTGGCGGCGGCACAGGCTGGCCTGGCGGGCCTGGGCCGCCGCCAGGTCGGCCAGCGTCTGACCCTGGGCCACCCAGGCCTCGCGCAGGGCGGCCAGCAGATCCTGGTGGGGATCGCCGGCACGCAGCTCGAAGCTGCGGCGGTTCCAGCCTCGCTCATCGGCCGGGATGGCCACGCCCAGGCGCTGGTGCAGGAAGAGAGCCACGGCCTCCTCGGCCGCGGCCACCTCGGCCGGGCTGAAGTTCAGCGGTCCTTGCAGCGCGATGGCATCGAACCAGGTCGCCGGGTCTTCGACCGTCAGCTGGGCCATGAGCAGGGTGGTGAGCGGGGTCAGGTGCTGGGTGCCGTCCTGGCCGTCGGAGACCAGGCTGTAGAGCGTCTCGCCCTCGAAGGTGTCGGGGTCGCTGACCTGGGCCCTCAGGGCGTAGACCGGATCGAGCGCCCGCAGATGCAGCAGGTAGTCGCGCTGCGGGGCACTCAGGTCCACCCGGCGCGGCAGGCCGGCCCGGCCGCGCAGCACGGCCTCGGTCGGGAACTGGGCCAGGGCGCCGCTGCCGATGTGGCCACTCAACGTCGTGCCCGCAGCCGACGCCGGCGCGGCCTCGTCCGGCCCGCCGCCACCACAGGCTGCCAGGGCGAGCAGGACGGCCAGGCCCAGGCCGGCGAACAGGGCGCGGCTGGCGCCACCCAGCGCTGCCAGGCCGGTCCGCTGGAAGAGGATCAGGGTGAGGCTCATTCCAGCTCCCAGCGCAGGCCGATGAAGATGGCGCGCGGTGCGCCCGGCCCCACATAGCTGGCGTTCTGCCATTCGGCGGCGTTGTAGTTCCAGCCGCTGGGGCCGACGGCGCCCACGGTGGCCGGCGAGAAGGGGTTGACGCCCAG
>JBJOKP010000293.1:0-4413 GCA_046046045.1 Pseudomonadota bacterium
GCTCGGCCTCCACCGTCTTCATGGCCACGTCCTTGGCGCGCTGGGGCAGCAGCTCGGCGCTGCGCACGGCATCCAGGGCAAAGCGGCGCAGACCCTCCTGCTGGTGGCACCAGGCGTCCAGGTACCAAGTGTTGCGGTAGTGCATGAGGCGCTGGGGCGAGACCACCCGCTGCGACGCCGCGCGCTTGACGCGCGAGTAGTAGTCCAGCGCCAGGCGCTGGCGGCCCAGCAGGGCCGCGCCTACCCGCTCGAAGCTCTGCAGGCCCACGGCGCGCTGGGTGGGCTGGGCGATGCGCACCCGCTTCATGGCCTCGCGCACCTCGGCCTCGCTGCGGCCCAGCATGGACTGCAGCTTCTCCTGCAGCGGCGCCAGGTGGCGGGCCAGGATGCCGGCGCCGTCCAGCCCGGCGATGAGCTGGTTCATGGTCAGCAGGGCATGGATCTCGCGCTCGCTGAACCACACGCCCGGCAGGGCATGGCTGGCCCTGGCCTTGCCGCGGGCCGAGCCGGCGCCGCTGCCGGCTGCCGCCACCTCGAAGCGGTAGCCATTGGCCTCGCGGTCATAGACGATGGGCACGTCCATGCGGCTGCGCAGGTATTCGAGGTCGCGCTTGAGCGTGGCGCGCGAGACCTCCAGCTCGGCCTGCAGGTCGGCAAAGCTCACCAGCCCGCGGTCGCGGATCAGCATGTCGATGCGGTAGAAGCGTTCGGTGCGTTCCATGGGCAGATCGGACGGGCAGCGGTCGCAGACCGGGGAGATAGGCGGGACGACGAGCGGAACAGCAGGCGGTCCAGGCGCGCCAGGGCGCCGGGCCGGTGGCTCAGAGGCTGAGCCTGGCCCATGGTAGCGAGTCGGCGCCGCGGTGGTGCAGTCGCCACAGGCCGCGGGCGGGGCCGGCGGGATGTGATCTGCGCACGCACCAAGTCGACGGAATTCCGTGCTTCTTTCAGTTCCGGAGCGATTCGGGATGATCAGCCTGGGCAAAACCCTGCACATTCAAGGCTCGCGACGCTAGCGCGCGCTCACACTCGGACACAGGTGGAGATCCTTGCCCCAGGGCGAGCCACCGCCGTCCAGTGCCGGGGCGGTCGAGCAGGATCCGGCGCCGCGATGACAGGCTCACGCCATGAGCCAGCCGCTCGCGAGACTGGCCGGCATGGGCGCCACCGGAGCCAGAGCAGTTCAACCCGGAGTCACTTGCGCCCAGTGCCCAGCCCCAGGAGACGTGCACCATGGCCTTCACCCTCGACACCCCGGCCGCGCTGGCCACCATCTTCGACGCCGCCCGCCCGCTGGGCGACGAGCTGGCCTACGCCCTGGGCCTGGACCATGCCCGCCACGGCCTGCGGCCACCGGCCGAGCTGCTGCTGGCCCATCCACCCCTGAGGCGCGGCTGGGAAGCCGGCCGCCTGGCCTTTGCCGGCCGCACCCGTGCCGCCACGCCGCAGGCGCGCCAATGGTTGCTGCTGCGCCTGGAGGCCGGCCTGCAGGGCCACCATGTCGAGCTGCTGGAGGTCACGCCCCACTACCTGGCCCAACTCGGCGCCAGCCACTGCCCCATCACCCGCCATCCGCTGAGCGCCAGCGCCGCCTCCGGCCAGGCCGGTGCCGCCGCCGCCGAGGCCGGCCGCATCAGCCGCGTCTGCGAACAGGCGGCCTATGCCGCCGGCAACCTGGCCCACCTGGGCGACGCCGCCATCGCCGCCAAGGCCGGCCTGCACTGGCAGGAAGCCTTTGCCCGCGCGGCTGAAGTGATGGACGGCCGGGCCAGCCGCGTGGCCGCCAGCCTCTCGGCCGGCGCCTGGGCCCGCCTGGGCGTGCTGCTCAGCTTCGTCACCGAGATGCCGCATGAGCGCGCCGCCCGCCTGCCCCTGCTGGTGCTGCCACCCAACCGCCTGCGCCTGCTCAACCCGGTGCAGGGCCTGCAGGCACTGGTCACCCTGCAACTGGCCCGCAGCGGCTGGAGCCAGCGCCTGCCGGCCTTCGAGGCCCTGCTGCCGGCCGGCCCGCTGCGGCAGGACTTCAAGGACTTCTTCCTCGGCCTGCTGACCCGCGCCCTGGCCCTGGGCCGACCGGATGCCCCGGCCGCCTGGCGCCATGCCCTGGAAGACGCCTGGCGCGACCCGCGCGTGCTGCAGGCCTGGACCCGCTTCGCCCTGGCCCTGGGCGCCGAGCGTTGCGAACGCCTGCTGGACCGTGCCGCCGCCGAGCCAGGCTTGTGCAGCGGCCAGCGCCTGCATGTGCAGAGCGCCGAACAGGCCACCGAAGCCTGGTCGCTGCAGACCGGTGGCTACCGGGCCAGCCGCCTCGCCGGCCTGGACGATCTGGACAGCCTGGCTGCTGCCCGCCCGCCGCGCCGCCGCCCCGTCCCCGCCGAAGCGGATCTGCCGCTGCAGCACTGCCTGCCGCTGGAGCCGCTCTCGGCCTGAACAGCCAGACGCCAGGCGCCCAAGCCACGCCAGCGGTGGGCAGTCAGCGATCAACGGCCGTGCTCGCCGCCGATCGCCGGGCAATAAGACGGCGGCAACGTGTGCTGCCTACACTCGGCCGCCATGCGCCGCTCCTGCCCGACCCCTGTCCGCCCCGTCACCTCCCACCGCGCTTCCGCCCCGTCGGCGGATCAGCCAGCCGCCCCAGCCAGCCCGGCAGGCGTCTGCGGACCAATCGCCGGGGCTGCGCACCTGCGGCGCGGGAGATCCAGCGGCCTGTCCTGGCGTCTGGCCCTGGCCGCCCTGCTGACCGGCCTGCTGGCCACCGGCCCGGCCCTCACTGGCAGCACACTGGCTTCTGCAGCCGGCCCGGCCGGCAGCCTGGGCAGCGCCGCGGCAGCCGGCAGCCACCCGACCAGGGAGGCGACCGCCCGCGTCATCGTGCGCTACCGCGCCGGCGCCAGCCTGCAGACCGCCACGGCCGGGCGCCGCCAGATCCTTGCCGCCCGCACCGCTGATCCCATCGCCGGACTGCGCCATGCCGGCGTGCTGGGTCAGCGCCTGGGCCTGGCGCTGCGCGACGGCCGCACCATCGCCCATCGCACCCAGGTCATCCAGGCCACCGGGCTGGACAGCCAGGCCCTGGCGCGCCGCCTGGCCAGCGACCCGGAGGTGGAATTCGCCATCGTCGACCAGCGCCGCCACATCGCCGCCGCCCCGGCCGATCCGCTCTACAGCGCCAGCCCTTCCATCAGCCCGAGCAGCGGCCAGTGGTATCTGCGCGCGCCAGACAGCACCGTCATCTCCTCGGTCAACGCCGAGGCCGCCTGGGACATCACCCGCGGCAATGCCGACATCGTGGTCGCCGTGCTCGACACTGGCGTGCGCCCTGACCACCCGGACCTGGCCGGCCGCCTGGTGGCGGGGTATGACTTCATCAACGACAGCAGCGTGGCTGCCGACGGCCAGTTCACCTCCACCAGCAATGCCCGCGACGGCGACCCCAGCGACCCAGGCGACTGGACCGATGCCAACGAATGCGAGCCCAACACCAGCGCCTCGGACAGCAGCTGGCACGGCACCCAGACCGCCGGTCTGGTGGGCGCAGCCACCGGCAACGGCATTGGCATGGCCGGCCTGGGCCGCCAGGTGCTGGTGCAGCCGGTGCGCGTGCTGGGACGCTGCGGTGGCTTCGATTCGGACATCGTCGCCGCGATGCAGTGGGCCGCAGGCATTGCCGTTCCGGATGTGCCAGCCAACCCGACGCCGGCGCGGGTGATCAATCTGAGCCTGGGCTCTTCCGGCAAGTGCGACCGCAATGCAGCCACCAACCCGGATGGTTCCAACGGCGCGTTTGCCGCCGGCCTCTACATCGACGCCATCGCCGCGGTGCAAGCCCGCCAGGCCGTGGTGGTGGTGGCCGCCGGCAACGATTCGCTGGACATGAACCTGCCCTCCAATTGCGCCGGCGCCATCGGCGTGGTGGGACTGCGCCATGCTGGCACCAAGAACGGCTTCTCCAGCCTGGGCAACACGGCCAGCATCGCCGCCCCGGGCGGCAACTGCCCGAGCACGCTGGCCGACTTCACCACGCCCAACCGGGAGCTCTGCCAATACGCCATGCTGTCCACCGTCAATCGCGGCCGGCTGGCACCGGGAGTCAACGGCTACACCAGCAGCAACGATGGGGCCGTGGGCACGAGTTTCTCGACCCCGCTGGTGTCAGCCACCGCCGCCCTCATGCTGTCGGCCAATCCAGGCCTGAGCCCCGCGCAGCTGAACAGCCTCATCCAGAGCTCGGCACGTGGGTTCCCGACCACCGGCGGCGGTGACCCGCAGACACCGGATGCCCTGCCCGGCCAGGTGCCGATATGCGGCAGCCCCACCGCCAGCACCGAGCAGCATGAGTGCTACTGCACCACCACCACCTGCGGCGCCGGCATGCTGGACGCCGGGGCGGCCGTGCGGGCGGCCGCGGCCGGG
>JBJOKP010000294.1:0-4412 GCA_046046045.1 Pseudomonadota bacterium
TGCAGGTGCGCGCCGCCGTGCTCAACCGCTACACCCACCTGGGCACCCCGGTGACGCGGGCCATGGCATAACTCCGTCTGGGGTCAGGGGAAGCTCGGCTTTGGTGGAGTTGTGCAACAGAGCCTCTCCAGGGCGATCGGGTTCAGGTAGACCGTGCGTGCATGGCCGTTCTTGGTCTTCGTGAGCCGCCAGGTCGCCTGCTGCAGGTCCATGTCGCTGAACTTGGCGGTCAGCGCCTCGGTGCGCCGCACGCCGGTGGCCAGCAAGAACTTGATCACCGCCGCGGCCGTTCGGCTGGGCTCCTGGTCCAGCGCGTCCAGGAAGCGCTTGAGTTCGGGCCCGGCCAGGTAGCGCTCGCGGTGGTTGTTCTCGGTGTGCATGCGCACGCCCTGCACCGGGTTGCGCTCCAGCCCGCCCAGCTGCCACAGCAGCGCCCGCGTCAGCGCCGCCTTGAGCAGCGCCAGGATGCGGTTGGCCGTGGCCGGGCTCAGCTCGATCCTCTTCTGGTCATGGAAGCGCTGGATGTCCTGCGTCTTGAGCGCCGTCAGCGCCAGGTGGCCGAAGACGGGCTTGAGGTGGTGCTTCCAGCGCCCCAGGGTGTCGCGGTAGCTGCGCTGGGCCCCCTTGGCATAGGGCAGGTAGTCGTGCTCCATGAACTGCGTGAGCGTCATGGCGGCCTGCACCTGCTCGGCCGCACGCACCTGCGGATCGGTGCCCTTGGCCAGCAGCGAGCGCGCGTCGATGGCCAGCTGGCGGGCCTGGGCGATGTCCACCCCCGGGTAGTCGCCCAGCTTCATCGCGCGCTTGGCGGCCTCGTGCGTGTAGCGCAGCAGCCAGGACTTGCGGCCCAGGCGGTTGACCACCAGGCGCAGGCCGGCCACGTCCACGTCGGAATACTCGATCTCGCGCGTCTTCGCATCGGCCGGACAGGCGGGCAGCGCGTCGATGAGCTTCTTCGTCAATCTCATCTGTCGTTTCATGAAACCTCCAAAGGGTCGGAGCACGCCGGGCCCAGGGCACATCGACCCGCCCAGGCGGACCGACGAAGTACCTATCCGTGGGCCGGCCCGGGCGCATCGGCGCCCGAAGTGCAAAAGTTGAAGAAAAACAAGGACTACGGCGCGTCCGCCCGAGCAGGCCGCAGCCCGCCCGGGCCGCGCCGGTCCGTTTCTGGTGGTTTGGGCGCTCGCCCGCCCGGCGGGCGCGGCGGGGTCCCGATCGGCGCCGGCCCGGCGGTCAATCGCCGAGCTGGAAATACCGCACCAGGTCGTCCCAGGCGCCGGCCTCGGCCTGGCGGCGGCTCACGCCCTCGGCCAGGTATTCGCGCATCGCGGCGCGCTCGGAGAACCACTCCTTCTGGTTGTCGTCCAGGCGGGCAAAACGGCGTGCCAGGGCCGGGTCCAGCGGCGGCAGGTACTTGGGCGGGTCGGTCTGCGGGCCCATGGCTCAATACTCCTCGGGCAGCAGGACAGTCGTCACAGAGCGGTCGGCCTCGGTGATGACGTAGACGCATTGACCGGGCACCACGGCGTACTTGGAGAAGATGCGCCCGCTTGCAGCCAGGTCGGCCTGGTTGGCCTGCTGGTCTGCCAGGCCGAGTTCACCGGGGCCCAGCACCTGATGCCGGCGCAGCAGCGCCCAGGCGCTCACGCCGTGGGTCTTGAGCAAGGCCAGCGCGCCCGGCGTGGCCACGATCTGGCCCATCGGGAAGCGGGGCGCGAGGATGGGCAGCGAACTGCCCGGTCGGGCCGGTGCGGGGGCACCAGCCGATTCGGGGTCGGGGGTCATGAGGGCTCCTCAAAAAGGACAAAGGCCCCGGGCGCTGCGAGCGCACGGGGCCAGGGTGGTTGGGGCAATAGCGAAGTGGCGTTGGGCTTGGCTGTGTTCCGCCATGAACGCGTCAGCGCAGGCGGTGCGAGGCGCACCACCAGATGGCTCGCCCGAGGTCCTGGTAGTAGCGGGCCAGGCCGTCGGCCGGCTCGGTGTCTCCCGACATCTGCGCCTGCGCGTAGTCGCCCGCCAGCTCGACCAGTTGGCGGTTCACGCCGCCGATGCCGCCCGGGTAGTCCAGCCGCAGCAGCATCCAGTGGTCGGGCCGCTCGGGCAGCGGGCCGACCTCGGCCGACAGCAGGGTCAGCCACAGGCCGGCGCGGGCCAGCGTGAGCCCGTCCTGGTCCTCGTGGCACTCGGTATCGAAGGAGGCGCGGAACACGCCGCGCCGTGGCGACCAGGCCAGCAGGCCCACGGGCGCGCCGCCGGCCAGCACGCAGGGGACATATGCCAGAAGACGCAGGCAGCGGCCCACACTGGCCAGGTCCACTGCCATTTCCTCGGCCAGGCGGTTGACCGCCTGGGGCGGCGTCTCGTCGTCCCAGGCGTCGATGCCCTGGCCGGCCAGGTCTTCGGCCGTGACGGCCTGGACCCAGCTGGCGGGGTCATCTGCCGCGGGGGCGTCCGGGGCAGCCAGCGGCGGCAGGGGTGGCGATGCGGTCATGGCCTCACCCCTTGAGCGTGATGCGGCCCTTGCGGCGCACCTTGACGCGGCTGACGTCTGGGCCGGTGGTGGCGCCCTCGTCGTCGGCGGCGGCGTCACCGGTGGTGTCGTCGGCCGCATCGGCCGAGGACTCGTCGCTCGTCGCTGCTTCGGTCGAGGTGCCTGCCTCGGCCGGGGCTGCTGCAGCCACGTCCACCTCGGCGTCGGGTGCGGTGTCGTCGCCGGAGGGCGCATCGGCATCGGCGGCAACATCCGGGGTGCCGGTGTCAGGGTCACCCGCCTCGTCGCCATCGGCCGCAGCCGGTGTAGGCGCGGCGGCCGGGATGGGTGCAGCAGCCTTCTTCGTCCGCTTCTTCTTCTCGGTCGACGCCACCGGCGCTTGAGACGCCTTGCCGACCGTGACGATGGGCAGGTCGCCGCCCACGGCGAGCTGGCGCGTGGCCCAGTCGGCCCAGCCCACCTCGCCGTCGTCGAACAGGTGGGGCCGCTCGGGATGGCGCTTGATCAGCTTCTCGTGCACGAGCACGGCCGCCATGGCGCCCGGGTTGTTGGACGAGCGGCCGCGGAAGGCGGTGATGAAGGACGCGGCCTTGATCTGGTGGTCGCCCACGGCCTGCAGGCAGGTCAGGATGGCGTGCAGGCTCACCGCCTCGTTGTTGATGTAGCCGCCGCCTTCGTTGCGGGCGATGCGCAGGAACAGCGCCTGGCGGGCCTCGTCGGCGAGGACCTGGAAGATGACGCCGCAGGTCGAGCGCGCGCCGAGCTTGGCGGCACGTTCCTCGCGGATCAGACGGTAGGTCTGCGGGCCTGGGGCGGGCGCGGGAACCGGCATGGCGCCGGGGATGGGGGTCGAGGTCATGGCAATGCTCCATGGCAAAGCGCCGCCTGGCTCCAGCGGAACCAGGCGGCGCGGGGGGGGGGATGGATGGGGTTGGGTGGGGATCAGGAACGGCGAACCGGGCCGTTCAGTCCTTGTCCAGCTGGTTCAGCGCACACGCCGCGAGCAGCAGCACAGCAGGCAGGGCGGACACAGGACCAGCGGCCAGGGCGGGCAGCAGCACACGGGCGCCCGCGGCAGCAAGGGTGGAAGTGATGGCAGAAAACACATGGGCTCCTCAAGGGGTGGGTGAAGGGGATGGGGGGCCGGCGTGCGATGCCTCGAAGGCCGGTGACCCAGACAATGAAATCCACTTGAAGTCCTGCTTTGAAACGGCTTGGCGGCCTCGTCGCCCCCTGCCCCACCCTGCCCTTCGCCCACGCCGCGATCCACCTGCGCATTCCCCTGTGATCCGCCAATGACATGGCCGGCGCCGGCCAGGCAAAAAAGAAACCGCCGGGGTCCATCGACCGCGGCGGCTTCATCAAGGGTGCAACTCTGACAGTTTTTCGGACCCAACAGGTTGCCGAAGATCCTTCTTACTCCCGGCCGGGGGCGACCCTGGGGCGAGCGGGTCAGGGTCATGAAATGCGCTTGGCGGGTCGGGCTGCCACGCCTGTGGCGGGCCGGGGCTGGATCGGCTACTTGGCCTGGCGGGCGCGGCTGGCCAGGGTCATGCGCAGGACCTGGCACAGCGCCTTCGCCTGGGCCGGCTGCAGGCGTTGCAGGGCCACCGGCAGCTCGTGCGGCGGCAGGCCGTCCTGGAAGTCGACGGCGGGCTCCAGCGGGCCGCGGCCCTTCAACTTCAGGGCCGCACGCAGGTCCAGGCTCAGCGGCAGGCCGGCGGGCATGAGCCTGCTGATGTCGACGGGATCGCGCCAGGGAGTCATGTCGGCATCCAGGCTGGCGACGGCTGTTGGCGCTGATGTAGATCCGCGTCTATTCGCTGGCGAGGTGGCGTATTTAGATGTGGGGGTGGATTTGCGGTGATGTGGCCACGACCCAATGGCAACAGGGCCTGCATGCAGGCCCTGTTGCGGT
>JBJOKP010000295.1:0-4405 GCA_046046045.1 Pseudomonadota bacterium
ACCCGGCACGCGGGCCCTGACCAGGCCTTCCATCAGCGGCGAGTGCAGCAGTTCGGGCGAGCGGGCGTACCACAGGCCGTGCTGGATGCTGGCCGCGGCCTGCACGATGCCGGCGGGCAGCAGCGAGAGGAAGACCATCATGGCCAGGCCGATGTTGAGGCTCCAGAATGCCGGGGCGAGCAGGCGGCTGGCATGGCGCTCGGCCGGGTAGAGGCCGCGCAGGCAGAACAGCATCAGGCCCAGGCCCAGCATGCCGTAGACGCCGAAGAGGGCGGCGTGGCCATGGGCCGGCGTCATGTTGAGGCCCTGCACGTAGTACAGCGAGGCCGGCGGGTTGATGGCAAAGCCGAGCAGGCCGGCACCCACGGTGTTCCAGAAGCCCACGGCGACGAAGCAGAGCACCGGCCAGCGGTAGGCGGTGAGTGCCGGGGCGGCGTCGAGCTGGCGCAGGGTGCGCAGGGCTTCCAGGCCGATCAGGGCCAGGGGCACGACTTCGAGGGCCGAGAACACCGCACCCACGGCGATCACCGAGGTGGGCGTGCCGGTGAAGTAGAGGTGGTGCAGCGTGCCCAGGATGCCGCCGAACAGGAAGACGATGGTCTCGGCGACGATGGCGCGGTTGGCGCTGGCGGCCGCCACCAGGCCCATGCGGGTGAAGAGCAGGGCGACCACGGCGGTGGCGAAGACCTCGAAGAAGCCTTCGACCCACAGGTGCACCAGCCACCAGCGCTAGTATTCGATCATGGAGTAGTGGGTGTGCGGGCCCCACATGAGCGAGCTGGTGTAGAAGCCGCCGATGCAGCCGGCCGAGAGGAAGACCATGGCGATGAGGCCGCGGGTCTCGCTCGGGCGCTTGAGCGCCGGCCACAGGGCGCGGCCCAGCAAGGCCAGCCAGACCAGCAGGCCGACGAAGAGCAGCAGCTGCCAGACCCGGCCCATGCTGGTGAATTCCAGGCCCTGGTTGCCCAGCCAGAAGGCGAAGTCCACGCCGCGGTGCTGCAGCGTGCCCAGCCAGCCGGTGGCGGTGGAGCCCACGACGATGGCGATCAGGGCCCAGAACAGCAGGTCCACGCCCAGCTTCTGGAACCTGGGCTCATGGCCCGAGAGCAGCGGGGCGATGTAGAGACCGGTGGCCAGCCAGGCGGTGGCGATCCAGAACACGCCCAGCTGGGTGTGGATGGTGCGGCTCACCACATAGGGCAGCAACTCGGCCAGGGGCAGACCGAAGAAGGCCTGGCCTTCCACTGCATAGTGGGCGGTGATGGCGCCCAGGCCCACCTGGACCAGCAGCAGGCCGGCGACCGCTAAGAAGTACTTGCGGGTGGCGCGCATGGAGGGCGTGACGGTGACGCCCTTCATGGGGTCGACCGCCTGGGGCGCGGCGGCCTCATGCTCGCCGCGACCGCCGTGGAACCACAACATGGCGGCGATGCCGCCGATCAGCAGCACGATGCTGGCCATGCTCCAGAGCGCCGTGCCGCCGGTCATGGTGTTGCCCACCAGGGGCTCGTGCGGCCAGTTGCTGGTGTAGGACAGGCCGTCCTCGCCCGGCCGGTCGGTGCCGGCGGCCCAGGATGTCCAGAAGAAGAAGGCGGCCAGGGCCTCGCGGTCGGCCGCCTCGGGCACGGTGTCGACCGTCATGGCGTATTGCTCGCGCAGCGTGGCCAGGGCCGGGTCGTGGCCGAACAGGGCCACGATGTGGGCCTGCACCTGGCGCATGGCCTGGGCGCGTTCGGCGCTGACGGTGAGCGTGCCGCTGCCCGCGTCATAGCGGTTGCGACGCATCTCCTGCTTCACCCGGGTGGCCAGGGCGGCCTGGTCGGCGCCGGGCAGGGCGACCGGTCCGCCGGGGCCGGCGTAGACGGCGGTCAGGCCTTCGGCCTCGCGGTGCAGCCAGTCGGCCGACCAGTCCGGCGCCACATAGCTGCCGTGGCCCCAGACCGTCCCCAGCTGCTGGCCGCCGGCGGCCAGCCAGACACGCTGGCCGGCCTGGATCTGTTCGCCGGTGTAGAGGGTCTGGCCCTCGGCCGTCACCACCCGCTCGGGGATGGGCGGCGCAGCCAGGTGGATCTGCCAGCCCAGGTATCCCAGGGCCGAGAAGGAGAGGAAGAAGATGAGGCCGAGCCAGCGCCACAGCCTGGACGAGGATTGCAGGGTGGGATGCTCCGGTGGGCTCTCCGCAGCGGGGGGAGAGTGTTTATAAGGTGCATACAGTATGCAGCTTTAAATCCGGATCTGAACCCTCCGGCGGCAGGGACTTGCGTCAGATCAAGCGTGGCGCCCTGAAGGTGCTGGCGCCGCACTTCGTCGCCGCCTGGCGGGGCTTCATCCGGCCGGGGCGGGACTAGTCGCGCCGCCGGCCGCCTGGCCGCCCACCTGGGGTAGGCTGGCGCCATGACCCTGGATCCGCCGCTCGAGCTCCACCAGCCCCTGCCCGGTGAACTGGCTGGCCGCGGCCAGGGCTGGTTCACCACCTACCGGCGCTATCCGGTCTACAGCCGGCCCTGGGCCCGCGGCCGGCTGCGCCTGATCGGCCTGGTGCTGGGCCTGTTCTTCGGCTTCATCGGCCTGGCGCTCTGGCGCGTCGACGCCCAGGACCGCCCCTACGGCGTGGTGCTGCAGCTGGCGATCATGCTGGCGCTGCCGGCGCTGATCGGTCCGTGGGCGGCCACCTGGGTGCGCGAGCGCCACTGGCCCGAGGCGCGTGAATGGCGCGCCCTGCAGGCCGTGATGCTGCTCTGCCTGGGCGGGGTCTTGGGCTTCGTGCACTGGGGCGCCGAGCCGCTCAAGCAATGGGTGGCCGAGCAGACCGGCAACCTCAACCCCGACGGCAGCCGCCGCCGCGTGGCCCTGAGCGTGGGCGTGAACCTGGTGACGCCCGAAGAGCTGGCAGCCGCCCGCAGCACCGGCCAGGCGCCCCGTGCCGCCGCCGACCTGGCGCGCCAGACGGCCGGGAGTGTTGAGCAGGCGCCCGGCTCCGCAACGCCTCAGCCGGCCCCCACCGGCCTGGAATCCCTGCCCAGCTTCGAGCTGCTGGTCTATGCCGCCGCGGTCTGGCTGCTGGCCGGTGGCGCCGGTCTGGCCGGCTGGAAGCGCGAGCGCGCCGGCCTGCGCCGCCTGGCACGCGAGCGCGAGCTGGCCCAGGCCCAGGCGCGCCGGCGCGAGGCCGAGCTGCAGCTCTCGGTGCTGGCGGCCCAGGTGGAGCCACATTTCCTCTTCAACACCCTGGCCGGGGTGCGCAGCGCCATCGTGGGCGACCCGGCCCGCGCCACCGAGATGGTCGACCGCCTGGTGGACTATCTGCGCGCCAGCATCCCGCGCCTGCGCAGCGACGGCTCGGCCCAGGCCACGGTGGCCGGCCAGCTGGACATCGTGCGTGCCTACCTGGGCCTCATGGTCGCCCGTATGCCGCGCCTGAGCGTGACGGTTGACGCCCAACCCGGCCTGCTGGAGCGGCCCTGTCCGCCCTGGATGCTGATCAGCCTGGTCGAGAACGCCGTGAAACACGGCGTGGAGCCCAAGCTGGGCCCGGCCCACATCGCGGTGCAGGCCCGCGCCGGGGCCGACGGCGGCCTGGTGCTGGAGGTGCTGGACGACGGCGTGGGTTTTGCCGCCTCCCCGGCCAGCGACCGGGCCGGCAGCGGCCTGGGCCTGGTCAACATCCGCGAACGCCTGGCCCAGCTGCATGGCGGCCGTGCCGCCCTGAGGCTCACGGCCCGGCCCGGCGGTGGCGTGTGTGCCGCCATCGAGCTGCCGCCGGAGCCGGCAGGCAGCGACCGGCCGGCCTCTTCCTAGCCTGGAGCCACCCCATGCCCACCGCCCTGCTGGCCGATGACGAGGACCTGCCCCGCGCCGAGCTGCGCCGCATGCTGGCGCAGGCCTGGCCCGGGCTGCAGGTCTGCGCCGAGTGTGAACATGGCCCGGGGGCGATCGAGGCCATCGATGAGCTGCAGCCCGACATCGCCTTACTCGACATCCGCATGCCCGGCCGCAGCGGCCTGGACGTGGCCCGCGCCGCCAGCGGGCGCTGCCATGTGGTGCTGGTGACGGCCTACGACAGCCATGCCATCGAGGCCTTCGAGGCCGGCGCGGTCGATTACCTGCTCAAGCCCGTGCAGGCCGCCCGCCTGGCCCAGGCGGTGGAGCGCCTCCAGGCCCGCCTGGCCAGCCGCGCCCCGGCCCCGGCCCTGGACGACCTGCTGCGGCGCCTGGAGGCGGTGGAAGGCCGTGGCGGCCCGGCCGGCACCGCGCGCAGCGCGCCCCTGCTGCGCTGGATCAGCGCCAGCGTGGCCGACACCATCAAGCTCTTCGCCATCGACGAGGTGCTGTTCTTCCAGAGCGACGAGAAATACACCCGCGTCGTCACCGCGGCCGACGAGGCCCATGTGAGGAAGCCGCTCAAGGA
>JBJOKP010000296.1:0-4394 GCA_046046045.1 Pseudomonadota bacterium
TTCCTCGGCCTCGGCATTGGCCGCAGGCAGGGGCTCGGCGGCATTGCCGGCGGCAAAGAAGCGGTCCTCGGCATCCCGCGTCATGACGATGATGCTGATGCGCCGGTTGATGGGGTGGTAGGGATCGTCGCGGTCGAAGGGCACGCTGGCCGCCAGGCCCTGCACGCGCAGGATGCGTTCATCGGCCAGGCCGCCGGCCAGCAGCTCGCGGCGCGAGGCATTGGCACGGTCGCTGGAGAGCTCCCAGTTCGAGTAGCCCAGGCCGCTGCCCATGGGCTTGGCATCGGTATGACCTTCGAGCGTGAGCTTGTTGGGCACCTCGGTCAGCACGCTGCCTATGGCCCGCAGCAGCTCGCGCATGTAGGGCTGCACCTCGGGGCTGCCGCTGTCGAACATGGCGCGCTTCTGGTCGTCGACGATCTGGATGCGCAGGCCCTCGCGCGTCATGTCCAGGCGGATCTGGCCCTTGAAGTCGGCCAGCTTGGGCGAATTGGCCAGCACCTCCTCGACCCGGCCCTTGAGGGCCTCGAGTCGGGCGCGTTCGGCCGCGGCCTGCTCGGCCTTGAGGGCCTGCAGGTTGATGGTGTTGCGCTCGGCCTCGATGTCGCCCTTCTTGACCTGGCCGCCGGTACGGGTGAGGTCGGTGCCGCCGCCCTTGACCAGGGAGGACGCGTCGCCCGAGCCCGAGCCGCCGTTGAGCAGGGCCACCTTGAGCGGCGAGCTGAAGTAGTCGGCGATGCCCTTCTTGTCGCCCTCGGTGGTGGAGCCCAGCAGCCACATGAGCAGGAAGAAGGCCATCATGGCCGTCACGAAGTCGGCGTAGGCAATCTTCCAGGCGCCACCATGAGCGGCATGGCCGCTCTTCTTGATGCGCTTGATGATGATGGGCTGGAGTTTCTTGGCGTCGCCGGCCATGGTGGCCTCCGTCGTTCAGTCCGTGCGCCTGGGGCGGCGGGCAGGCCGCCCGGCGCTCACTTCTTCTTCACGTGACCTTCGAGCTCGTTGAAGGTCGGCCGGTCGGTGGAGAACAGCACCTTGCGGCCGAACTCGATGGCGATCTGCGGCGCATAACCCTGCATGCTGGCCAGCAGCGTGGTCTTGATGCACTGCAGCTCCTTGGAGCCGTCCTCGACCTTCTGCTCCAGCAGGCCGCCCAGCGGCTCGACGAAGCCGTAGGCCAGCAGGATGCCCAGGAAGGTGCCCACCAGGGCCGAGCCGATCATGCCGCCCAGCACCGCCGGGGGCTGGCCCACCGAGCCCATGGTGTTCACCACGCCCAGCACGGCGGCGACGATGCCGAAGGCCGGCAGGCCGCCGGCCAGGCGCGCGATGGCGGCCACGGCGGCGTGTTCCTCGTTGTGGTGGGTCTCGATCTCGCTGTCCATCAACGACTCGATCTCGTGGGCGTTGAGGTTGCCCGAGACCATCATGCGCAGGTAGTCGGTGATGAACTCGGCCACGTGGTGGTCGTTGCCCACCGTGGGGTACTTCTGGAACAGCGGCGAGTTGTGCGGGTCCTCGACGTCCTTCTCGATGGACATGAGGCCTTCCTTGCGGGTCTTCTGCAGGATGTCGTACATCAGCGCCAGCAGGTCCATGTAGCGCGCCTTGCTGTACTTGCTGCCCTTGAAGCACTTGCCCAGCCCGGCCAGGGAGGCCTTGATCACCTTCATCTGGTTGTTGGCCAGGAAGGCGCCCATGGCGGCGCCGAAGATGGTGATCATCTCGAAGGGCAGGGCATGCAGGATGACGCCGATGTTGCCGCCGTGCGAGATGTAGACGCCGAAGATGCAGGCCAGGGCCAGCACCCAGCCGATGATGACGAACATGATGGTCTCTTCGAGAGGGGTGCAGGAACCTCAGGCGGTGGTGCGCCGACCCGCCGTGCGCACGGCCCAGCCGCCGGCCAGCGAGAACTGCGAGGACATCGGCTCTGCCGGCAGGCGGTAGAGCCAGATCGGCTTGCCGCTGGGCGTGCTGAGGCGGGCATGGGGACGGGCGCCCGGCACCTCGAACTCCAGGCTCACCAGCCAGCTGCCGCGGCGCATCTCGGCGCGGGCCTTGTCCATGGCCCGGCCCATGGTGTCGGGTCGCTGGAAGAGGTAGACCAGGTCGACGTCGGCCCAGGAGCGGGTCCACATGTCGCCGCGGCGGATGGTGGCGCCGGGGCAGCGCAGCTGGGCCCACCAGGCGATGGGCCAGCTCCATTCCACCCCTTCCAGCAGGGCCAGCGGCCAGACCCGGCGCAGGGCCTCGATGCCGTTGCCCAGGCCGCAGCCGGCGTCGAGCACGCGGGCGCCCGGGGGCAGGGGGATGAGTTCACCCAGGCCGTCCAGGGCGCCGAGTTCGGTGGGGAAGAGCGGGGCGTCGCGCCAGGTGCGCAGGGGATAGAGCAGAAGCAGCAGGGCCAGGGGCAGCAACCACAGCCAGGTGGGCAGGCTGCGCGCCAGCAGCGGGCCGTTGTGGGTCAGGGCATGCAGGCCACTGGCCACCGGAAAGCCGCCGGCCACCAGCAGCACGCGCACCAGGCTGGCACCGCGCTCGACCATGATGAGGGCCAGGGCCAGACCCAGGGTGGCGGCGGCTGCCCAGGCGGCGAGGGGCATCCAGCCCATGTGCTCCAGCACCATCCAGAAGGCCGCACAGGCCAGCCAGCTCGCCAGGGCAGGCACGGGCCAGTGCAGCAGATGGGCAGCCGCCTTGTGCAGATGGTCCAGGCCGCGACGGGCCAGGCCATGATCAGGCGTACCCGGGGGCGGCGCGTTCAAGCGGCGGGCACGGACCAGCGGGGCGCGGTGAGAACGGGGCGGGGTGGGCATGGTGGCGATGGGGCGGGGCGGGTGGACCGGAGCATCGATCAACCGTTGTTCGCTGCATCCGATGCTGCGCCTGGGCCGGCCGCGTCAAGGCTTGATGAGGCGGGCTCGGACGGGGCTTTTCGTGTTCGAGTCCGGGCGGGTGATGAGGCGCCTGCAGGCGCCAACGCTCAGGCCAGGGCCAGCACCTTGAGGGCGGGCAGACGCACTTTGACGGCTTCGGCGGTGAGGGGGGCGGCGACCTGGCGACCCGGCTGGCTGGTGTCGCGCGCCATGGGGTCGGTGAGGGGCAGGCCGCTGGCACCCACCAGCACGGCCACGCGCGGCTGGTCGGCCCGGGCGCCTTGGCCGATCACCACACCGACCTCGCCGCTGGCCAGCTTCACGTAGGTGCCCGGCGGGTACAGGCCCAGGGCCTTGAAGAGGGCAGCGGCGATGGCGTCGGGCCGGCCGTTCTCGGGCAGGCAGGTGTCGCGTGCTGCGGCCAGCGCGGTCATGGGCGCGCGGCCCTTGCGCGAGGACATCTTGGCCGAATAGCGGTCGACCATCTGCAGCAGGTAGGCCAGGCGGGTGGCGGCGCTTTCGTTGCGGCGCTGGGCCAGGTCGGGCGCATGGTGCAGGCGCACGATGTCCAGCCAGAGGGCGTCCCCCACGCCGGCGGAGCGCAGCAACTCGGCGCCGGCGTCGGGATGGTCATCGATGATGCGGCGCTGTTCGGGCAGCAGGGGGCCGGCCTGCTGGGCCAGCTGGTCCTGCAGCCGGGCCATGCCCACGTTCATGGTGACGGCAGCGCGCATCAGCACCGTCACCTCCTCCTCGGGCCAGCCGAGATGGCGCGCCACGCGCTTGACCAGCAGGGCCGAAAGCAGGCCGTGGTGGGCGCTGTAGGCGCTGGTGGAATGCAGGCAGTGCTGCATCAGCAGGTAGATGGTGGCGTCGGGCTGGCGCCGGGCAACGCGGCGCAGCTGCTCCAGGCTGTCCAGGGTGCGCGGCAGCCAGTCGGCGCCGCTGCCGGCCGGGCTGTTGGCGCTGTCGCGCAGGGCACCGCTCAGGCCGCTGGCTGCGGCATGGACCTGGTCGATCACCGAGCCCTCGATCTTGCCGTCGGGCTTGTCGATCACGCCACGGGCATTGATCACCACGGGCGCGTTGCCGCTCACCATGGTGTCGGCCGTGCCCATCTGGATGCCGGCCAGCCGCACCGGCTGGGGCATGACGCCGCCACTGGAGCTGGCCCCACCGGTCGGCCGCGCGGCACGCCGTACTGCCAGGCGGATGTAGTCGGCCCACGGGGAGACGTCGTCCGCTTCGCCGTAGACCGCCTGGCCCTCGGCCATGCGCTGTCGCACCCCGCCGGTGACGGGTACGCCGGCGCCGAGCAGCAATTGCCCGCGCACGTCGTAGAGGGCGAAGGGCAGGCTGCGCTGGCTGCTGGCGAACGCGGAGGGAACGGCAACGAGTGGCATGGCAGGACGGGCGAGTGCGACGGGATGGGCGAGCGGATCGGTCGGAGCTGGTGGTGCGGATGCAGCAGGTCACCAGGGGTGTCTGTCCATCGATATCGACCGCCCATGATGA
>JBJOKP010000297.1:0-4378 GCA_046046045.1 Pseudomonadota bacterium
AGCGCGTCTTCTTCGTCAGGCCCAGGATGCGAATGGCCTCCAGGATGCGCAGCGCGCCGATGCCATCGGCGTTGGCGGTGTATTCCGGCTCCTCGAAGGACACCGCCACATGGCTCTGCGCCGCCAGGTTGTAGATCTCGTCGGGCTGCACCTTCTGGATGATGCGCACCAGGCTGGTCGAATCGGTCAGGTCGCCATAGTGCAGCATGAAGCGGCGGCCATCGACGTGGGGATCCTGATAGAGATGGTCGATGCGATCGGTGTTGAACAGGCTGGCGCGGCGCTTGATGCCGTGCACCTCATAACCCTTCTTGAGCAGCAGTTCGGCGAGATAGGCGCCATCCTGGCCGGTCACGCCCGTGATCAGGGCCACCTTGGGTTGAGAGTTCGTCGTCATAGGGTGTTGTTCGCTTTCGTCGATGAAAGATGATGAAGAGGAGATGCCCGGCTCAGGCTCGACAGTCTTCCGGCATCCCTGGATGAGGGCTGTTTCAGGTGTTGAAGAACGGTGCGGCCTCGTAAGCAAGACGGATGCCTTCGCGCAGCGGCGTGCGGGCCGTCCAGCCGAGCGAGGCCAGGCGGCTCACGTCCAGAAGCTTGCGCGGGGTGCCGTCGGGCTTGGTGGCGTCGAACACGATGCGGCCGCGGAAGCCGACGACGTCCATGACCGTCTCCGCCAGTTCGCGGATGGTGACATCGGTGCCGGTGCCGACGTTGACGAGCGGACCGTCATAGCCCTGCTCCATCAGGTGGACGCAGGCATCGGCCAGGTCGTCCACGTACAGGAACTCGCGCATCGGGGTGCCCGTGCCCCAGACGACGTACTCGGCATCGCCGCGACGCTTGGCCTCGTGGGCCTTGCGCAGCAAGGCTGGCAGCACGTGGCTGTTGGCCAGGTCGTAGTTGTCGTTCGGCCCATACAGGTTGGTGGGCATGACGCTCACGTACTGGCGCCCATGCTGCTGGTTGTAGCTCTCGGCCAGCTTGATGCCGGCGATCTTCGCGATGGCGTACGGCTCGTTCGTGGCTTCCAGCGGCCCGGTCAGCAGGTAGTCCTCCCGGATGGGCTGGGGGCAGTCGCGGGGATAGATGCAGCTCGACCCGAGGAACATCAGCTGCTGGACGCCGGCCAGATGCGCGCCATGAATCAGGTTGGCCTCGATCATGAGGTTCTGATAGAGGAAGTCGGCGCGATAGACGTTGTTCGCCTGAATGCCGCCGACCTTGGCGGCGGCAATGAAGATGTAATCGGGCTGTACCTCGGCAAGGAATGCGTGGACCGCGCGCTGATCAAGAAGATCCAGTTCCGCGCGCGAACAGGTGACCAGCCGCTCGTAGCCGGCTGCACGCAGCCGCCGCACCAAGGCACTGCCCACCATGCCACGATGGCCGGTCACGAAAATCTTGGCTGATCTGGAGATGGAACCCATGAATATCGACACCGTCTTGAAATCGGGAGGATGAGGCGGTCCTGCTGCCTTGGTGGCGCTTGCCCGCTGGGCAGACAAGTCGCAGGATCGCAACGAATAGTGAATATTTCCGGATTTACTTTTTGCAACAAACGTGCCGTCTCAGCACGCCACCGCGTTCGCAAGTAGAAAGGACCCTCATGGGCTCTGTCCAGAGCAATCTCAGGAGAAGTCCTAGTACTGCGTCGTTTTTCTCGGGATCAGGACATCCGGCACGCCAGAACCCCCAAGGCAGGTCGATCTCGTGGAGACTTGCGTCAGGACAAGTGCTCGGCTCCGCGATCCTGCCGAAAGAGAGGCCTCATGCCTGGGGCACCACGCCACAGGGCACCCGGTTGTGGGGGTTGAGGCGACCGACCAAAGGGCCCACACTTCGAGGAGGAGTGGAAAAAGTTCACTTCAACTGCCGACACTCGTCTGTAGTCCAACTCATCAGGAGCGGAAGTCATGACTTCTCAGAGCAAAGTTCAGGGTTACTTCAAGGCCTTGGCCGTGGCCGCGGTGGCGATCGTCGCCTCGCTGCCGTCCATGGACGCCAACGCGGCCCCCCGCGGCGTTCGCCAACCCCCCCGCGCGGTCCCGGTCGGCGTGGTCCGTCCGCCGATCCTGCTGACCCCGCCGCCGACGGTGATCGTCGTGCCGCCGTGCCAGCGTGGCGGCCCTGGCATCACCCCGTGCTGATGCGAGTCTGAGCCCCGAGAAGAGATCGCCTTTGACACGGCCATCCTGGGCCCGGCAGGTTGAGCGCAGCCTGCTGGGCTTTTTCATTGCGCTGATGATCTGGTTGCCTCTGCCGCTCGGCAGCAACCGGCCCTGGGCCGTCGCGATGGCCGCGGCCGCCGTCTGGCTGCTGCTGGCCGCGACGGGCCTGCTGCGCCTGACCCGGGCCGGTGCCTCGGGCGTGCCGCCTTCCAGCGGCTGGGGCGCGCACCTGATCCTGGCCCTGCTCGTGGGATTCACCGCCTGGACAGGCCTGCAGATGAGCCCCTGGGGCTACACCGAGGATCCGCACCAGACCCGCATGTACCTGCTGCGCTGCCTCGGCTACGTCGGCGCGTTCTGGCTGGTGCAGCTGCTGGTGACCTCCCACCGCCGGCGCACCGCGCTGCTGGCCGGGCTGCTGACGGCGGGCGTGCTGCAGGCGCTGGTGGCGATGGTGCTCTTCTCCGCCGCGGGCCGCTACGAGATGATGGGCTTCTCGTTCGTGCAGGGCGTGCGCGCCACCGGCACGTTCCCGGGCCCGGACGCCCTGGCGGACTACATGCTGCTCACGATCGCCGCCGGCCTGGCGGTGATGCTGGCCCAGCTGGGCGAGGGACGGCCGCAGCCGCCCGCCGAGCGGTGGGACGCACGCCTGCGCCGGGTGGCCGAGTTCATGATGTCCACCAAGATGCTGGTGCGGCTGATGCTCATCATCATGGTCATCGCCATGGTGCTGACACGCTCGCGCATGGGCAACGGTGCCTTCTTCGTCGGCCTGTTCCTGATGGCCGGCTGGGTGATGTGGCGCTCCGAGCGGCTGCGCAAGCCGGCGGCGGTGCTGGTGGTGAGCCTGCTGGTGATCGACCTGGTGATCATCGGACAGTGGGTGGGCCTGTCGAAGGTGCTCGACCGCATGCAGGCGACCGAGGTCGCCATGGAAGCGCAGGCCGCCTCGGCGGCGGCGGCCGAGCCGCTCCAGAAGCCGGTGCGCAAGCGCGAGGAGACGCTGGACGAGCGCCTGCGCCCGGTCCGCGACGCGATGGCGATGGTGCGGGAGCGCCCCCTGACCGGCTTCGGCGGGGGATCGTTCTACAACGCGTTCACCCGCTACAAGGTCGAATCGTTGCAGCAACCCTACAACCATGCCCACAACGACTACCTGGAATTGATCGTGGACACCGGCCTCGTGGGCTTCAGCCTGCTGGCGCTGGCAGTGCTGCTGACGCTCGGGCGGGTCTTTCAGCTCATGAACGATGACCGGTCCGCCCATGTGCGTGGCCTGGCCGCGGGGGTGGGCATGGGGCTGATCTGCGCCCTCTTGCACGCCTTGGTGGATTTGAATCTCCAGATAAACGCCAACGCGATGACGCTCACCGTACTATTGGCCGTGGTCTGGAGCGTACCCAGGGACGCCTCGACCTCCCATCATCGGTCTGAACGTCGTTCTCCGTCGAATCCATGAATCAACTACAAGTGGCCGCGCCGGTTCCGCCGGCGCAGGTGGCGCCCCCCTTCGCGCCGGTACAGCTGGGCTTGTCCGAGGAAAGCAAGCTCGCACTGCTGGATCACTGGCGCAGCATCAAGAAGCGCAAGTGGCCGGTGCTCGGCCTCGCGGCCGCGATGGCCGCCCTCGGGGCGGCCATCGCGTTCTCGATGACGCCGGTGTACCGCTCGACATCGACCGTCCTGATCGAGCCGGGCAAGCCGAAGTTCCTGTCGATGGACGACATGCTCGGCGGCGCGATGCAGACCAAGGAGCACTACCAGACCCAGGTGGAGATCCTGAAGTCGCGCGAGGTGGCGATGCGCACGGTCACCGCGCTGAAGCTCTGGGAGCACCCCGACTTCGATCCGCGCAAGGCCGACGAGAGCATGAGCGCCCGGCTGAAGGCGATGGTGGGCCTCGCCAAGCCCGCCATCACCTGGACCGAGGAGACGCTGGCCGAGGCCACCGTCGAGCCGTTCATGCGGCAGCTCAACGTCGAACCGGTGCGCCTGAGCCAGCTGGCCAAGGTGAACTTCGATTCGAACGACTCGAAGCTGGCCGCCCGGGCCGCCAACCTGCTCGCCTCCAACTACATCGACGCCGACCGCGACGCCAAGTTCAAGCTCGCCCAGAACCTGAACGGCTGGCTGGAGAAGCGCGCCACCGACCTGCGCAACAACCTGGCCGAATCCGAGAAGGCCCTGCAGGCCTACCGCGAGGA
>JBJOKP010000298.1:0-4362 GCA_046046045.1 Pseudomonadota bacterium
GGATGATAGGCAGTCGACTGCGGGCCGCCCAGCCGCTTCGTCGCGCGGCGGGCGGGCTTGGTCGCCTGCCTGTCCACCATCGTCCTGAACCCCTGCACCCCTCCATGACCGCCTCCATCCCGCCCGGCTCACCGCCTGATCCCCCGTCGCCGCGAGCGCCTGCCGCAGGCTGGCCGGTGGACGTGCTGGCCCGTGGCAGCGTGACGCTGGGTTTTTTCGCCCCGCCCGGCCTGAGCCTGGTGAAGGCGGCGCTGCAGGCCGGCCTGCGCCTGCCGGCCTCCTGCCGCGCCGGCACCTGCCGGGCCTGCATGTGCAGGCTGCTGGCGGGCCAGATCCGCTACCAGGTGGATTGGCCCGGCCTGCTGCGCGAGGAGCAGGCCGAGGGCTGGATCCTGCCCTGCGTGGCCGAGGCTGCCTCGGCCCTGCGCATCGACCAGCCCGGCCTGCAGCCGCCGGTGGCTGGTCCGGAAAACCCCTCAGCCCTGCAGCTCGAAGGCCCGCAAGCCGACCGCTAGACTGCGGCCGCCCTGGCGTGACCTGACCGCGCCGACTTCACAGAACACCCTCCTACCCTGTCTTCACCATCATGTCGCTCGAGCTCACCCAGATCCAGGCCGCCATCCAGACCGTGGTCGACCCGGACACGAACCAGGACTTCGTCACCGGCAAGCAACTGCGCAACCTCAAGGTCTCGGGCAGCGACGTGAGCTTCGAGATCGAGCTGGGTTATCCGGCCGCCAGCCAGCACGACATCCTGCGCCAGCAGCTCATCGCCGCGGTGCGCAGCGTGCCCGGCGTGGGCAATGTCAGCGCGGCGGTGCGCAGCCGCGTGATCGCCCATCAGGTGCAGCGCGGCGTGCCGCTGGTGCCGGGGGTGAAGAACATCGTCGCCGTCGCCTCGGGCAAGGGCGGCGTGGGCAAGAGCACCACCGCGGCCAACCTGGCCCTGGCCCTGGCGGCCGAAGGCGCCCGCGTCGGCCTGCTCGACGCCGACATCTACGGCCCCAGCCAGCCCACCATGATGGGCGTGACCGGCCGGCCCGACAGCCATGACGGCAAGACCATGGAGCCGCTCGTGGCCCATGGCCTGCAGGTCATGTCCATCGGCTTCCTGGTGGCCGACGACCAGGCCATGGTCTGGCGCGGCCCCATGGCCACCCAGGCCCTGGAGCAGTTGCTGCGCCAGACCAACTGGTCCGACCTCGACTACCTCGTCGTCGACATGCCCCCCGGCACCGGCGACATCCAGCTCACCCTGGCCCAGCGCGTGCCGGTGACCGGCGCCATCATCGTCACCACGCCCCAGGACATCGCCCTCATCGATGCGCGCAAGGGCCTGACCATGTTCGAGAAGGTCAGCGTGCCCATCCTGGGCATCATCGAGAACATGGCGGTCTACACCTGCCCGCATTGCGGCCATGCCGACCACATCTTCGGCGCCGATGGCGGCAAGGCCATGGCGGCCCAGTACGGCGTCGACTACCTGGGCGGCCTGCCCCTGGTGCGCAGCATCCGTGAGCTGGCCGATTCCGGTCGCCCCAGCGTGATCGCCGAGCCCGAGGGCGAGGTCGCCACCCTCTACAAGCGCCTGGCCCGCCAGGTGGCCATCAAGATCGCCGCCCAGGCCAAGGACTATTCGGCCAAGTTCCCCACCATCTCGGTGAGCAAGAACACCTGATGGCTGGAGCCTGGCCGGCCCAGCGCGCCGGGGCTGTGCCATGAACCTGCTTGAATCCATGCGTTACCTGGCGGCGCTGGAGCAGCACCGCCACTTCGGGAGGGCGGCCCAGGCCAGTCACATCACCCAGCCAGCGCTGTCCAACGCCATCCGGGCCCTGGAGGAGGAACTGGGCGTGGCCCTGGTGCGGCGCTCGCGCCAGTACGAGGGGCTGACGCTGGAGGGTGAACTGGTGCTGGCCCATGCCCACCGCCTGCTGCATGGCGCCGAAGCGCTGCGCCAGGAACTGGCCAGCCTGGCCGGCACGCCGCGCGGGGCCCTGCACATCGGCGCCATCCCCACGGCCATCCCGGTGGCGGCGCGGTTTGCTGCGCGCCTTCGCGGGCAGCACCCCGGCATCCGCCCGGTGCTGCACAGCCTCAGCTCCCAGGCCCTGGAGACCGGGCTCGAAACCCTGTCCCTGGACCTGGCCCTGGGTTATGCCGAACGCCTGCCCGAGGGCGGCCGGCGCTTCGACCTGCTGCCGCAGTACGAGGAGAGTTATTTCCTCATCCGTCGCCAACTCCCGGGCGGGCCGCAGGCGGCGGGGGCGAGCAGCGCCGGCCTGTCGTCAGGACCTCAGTCCGCCGCGTCATCCGGCCTGCACTTCGGTCCGCCCTGGGGCTGGGCCCGGGCGGCCGAGCAGCCGCTGGTCATGCTCACGCCCGAGATGCACAACCGCGTGGTGGTGGAACGCGCCCTGGCCGCCGCCGGCGTGCCGGCCAGCCCGGCCATGGAGACCGATTCGGTGCTGGCCCTGCTGCAGGCGGTGCTGGACGATGCTGCCGGCGAACTGGCCGCGGTGCTGCCCGGCGCCCTGGTCAGCACCGTGCGCCATCAGCCAGGCTGGGTGGTCCATCCGCTCGAAGCCCCGGTGGTGCGCACCCCCATCAGCTGGATCACGGCCGCCGCCACCCCGCCCACGCGGGTGCTGGCCGCGGCCCTGACCCTGGCGCGCGACGAGGCCTGGCTGGCCCATCTGGCGCGCCACAGCGGCTCGCTCAGTGCGGCGGAGTGATTCGGCAGCTGAATCTCCGGGTGTCCCGATTCAATTGGACAGGCACCAGGGTGGGGCGGATAGTCCGTCGCCAAGTGCAGGCCGGATGAGGACCTGCCCGGCTGCCCGCCCGCCCGCTGATGACGGCCGGCCCCACCCAGGAGACTGTCCCCATGAATGCGCCCGACAAGCTGCCGGCCCCCCTGCAGCCAGCCGCGCCCGCCCCCGAGGTGCTGGCCGCGGTGAACGAGGCCCTGGCCGCCCATGCTGGCGAGCCCGGAGCCCTGCTGCCCATCCTGCACGCGGTGCAGGACCGCCTGGGCCACGTGCCGCCCAGCGCCGTGCCGCTGATTGCCCCGGCGCTCAACCTCTCGCGCGCCGAGGTGCACGGCGTCATCACCTACTACCACCACTTCCGTCGCGAGCCGGCCGGTCGCCATGTGCTGCAGGTCTGCCGGGCCGAGAGTTGCCAGGCCCGCGGTGGTGAGCAGCTGCTGGCCCAGGCGCGCGAACGTGCCGGCTGCAGCGGCGAGCATCACACCTCGCCCGATGGCGAGTGGACGGTGGAGCCGGTCTACTGCCTGGGCCTGTGCTCGTCCTCACCCGCCGCCCAGCTGGGGGAGCGCCTCTATGCGCGCCTCACCCCCGCCAAGCTGGACGCCCTGATGAACAACGCCAGCCAGGCCGAGGTGCAGGCATGACCCCGTCTCCGATCAAGGTCTACGTGCCGCGTGACAGCGCGGCCCTGGCCGTGGGGGCCGACGAAGTGGCCGATGCCATCGTGGCCCAGGCCGCCGCGCGCGGCGTCGCCATCGAGCTGGTGCGCAACAGCTCGCGCGGCCTGTTCTGGCTGGAGGTGCTGGTGGAGGTGCAGACCGCCGGCGGCCGCATGGCCTACGGCCCGGTCGAGGCTGAGGACGTGACCAGCCTGTTCGAGGCCGGCTTCCTGAGCGGCGGCGCCCACCGTCTGGGCCTCGGCCCGGTCGATGCCATCCCCTACCTCGCCAGGCAGCAGCGCCTGTGCTTCGCCCGCATGGGCGTGACCGACCCGCTCTCGCTGGCCGACTACGAGGCCCACGGCGGCTGGAGCGGCCTGAAGAAGGCCATCGAGCTGAATGCCGATGCCGTGTGGCAGACGGTGCTCGATTCCGGCCTGCGCGGGCGGGGTGGCGCGGCCTTTCCGGCCGGCATCAAGTGGCGCACCGTGGCGCAATCCAAGGCCGCGCAGAAATACGTGGTTTGCAATGCCGACGAGGGCGACTCGGGCACCTTTGCCGACCGCATGGTGCTGGAAGGCGACCCCTACATGCTCATCGAGGGCATGACCATCGCGGCACTCAGCAGCGGTGCCACCCAGGGTTATGTCTACATCCGCAGCGAATACCCGCTGGCGGTGGAGGTGTTCGACGAGGCCATCCGCCGCGCCACGGCCGCAGGCTTCCTGGGTGACAGCGTGCTGGGCTCGGGCCGTGCCTTCCACCTGGAGGTGCGCAAGGCCGCCGGCGCCTATGTGTGCGGCGAAGAGACCGCGATGCTGGAAAGCATCGAGGGCAAGCGCGGCATCGTGAGAGCGAAACCACCCATCCCGGCGCTGGTGGGCCTGTTCGGCCAGCCCACCATCATCAATAACGTGCTGACCTTTGCGGCC
>JBJOKP010000299.1:0-4360 GCA_046046045.1 Pseudomonadota bacterium
GGCACCATCCAGGGTCGACTGGACATGGCCAAGTACATCACCCTGCCCAAGGGTGAACTGGCGGGGCGTGTGCTGCTGGTGGATGACCTGGCCGATTCGGGCGTCACGCTCAAGGCGGTGGTGGAGCGCCTGCGCGGCACGCCGGCCATCAGCGAACTGCGCTCGGCCGTGATCTGGGTGAAGGGCGTGTCGAGCTATGTGCCCGAGTACTACGTGGAGAACCTGCCCACCAGCCCTTGGATCCATCAACCGTTCGAGGAATACGACGGTCTGCGGCCCGAAGGCCTGGCCCGCAAGCTCTCGGTCTGAACCTGGCCAGTGATCATGCAAACGCCCCGCACTGACGGGGCGTTTTGCTTGGTGGGGCAAAGTGGCCAGGTTGCCCGGCTGTCCCGTGGTTCAACATCCGCTTCGTGCTGCCGACCCCACAAAGGAAAAAGCCGACTTGTCGTTGACAAGTCGGCTTTCCGATTTGGTGCCCAGGAGAGGACTCGAACCTCCACGCCTCTCAGCGCTAGTACCTGAAACTAGTGCGTCTACCAATTCCGCCACCTGGGCTTTCAGGCATCGGTGTTGAACCGAGACCGCAAGTATAGTGGCAATCATCTTGAGTACGCAAGCCCCTTTTGTTGTGAACGCAAATCTGATGAGTGATGTGGTCGGTGTGGTGCAGGGTCATCGTGATGGCCATGGCTTCATCGTCCAGGACAGCGGCGAAGCCGACGTCTACCTGGCCCCGCAGGAAATGCGGGCGGTGCTGCATCAGGACCGGGTCAAGGCCCGCGTGGTGCGCTATGACCGCAAGGGCCGTCCCGAGGCCCGTGTCCTGGAGATCATCGAACGGCGCAAGTCGCCCATCATCGGCCGCCTGCTCAACGAGAACGGTGCCTGGCTGATGGCGCCCGAGGACAAGCGCTACGGCCAGGACATCCTCATCCCCAAGAACGCCACCGCCAAGGCCGTGGCCGGTCAGGTGGTGGCGGTGGAACTGACCGAGCCGCCATCGCTGCACGGTCAGCCGGTGGGGCGGGTGGTCGAGGTGCTGGGCGAGATCGATGACCCGGGCATGGAGATCGAGATCGCCGTGCGCAAGTACGAGGTACCGCACCGCTTCTCGCCCGAGACCCTGGCGCAGACCGGCAAGCTGCCCGACCGGGTGCGCGCCATCGACTGTCGCCAGCGCGTTGACCTCACCGACGTGCCCCTGGTCACCATCGACGGCGAGGATGCGCGCGACTTCGACGATGCGGTCTATGCCGAGCCGGCCAAGGTGGGCCGGGGCAAGGGCTGGCGCCTCATCGTGGCCATTGCCGACGTGAGCCACTACGTCAAGCCGGGCGATCCGCTGGACGCGGATGCCTACGAGCGCGCCACCTCGGTCTACTTCCCGCGCCGGGTCATCCCCATGCTGCCGGAAAAGCTCTCCAACGGACTGTGTTCGCTGAATCCCGAGGTGGAGCGGCTCTGCTTGGTGTGCGACCTGCTGGTGGATGCCCAGGGCCAGATCCAGGCCTACCAGTTCTATTCGGCCGTGATGTGCTCGCAGGCCCGATTCACCTACACCGAGGTGGCGGCCATCCTGGCCAACACGCGCGGGCCTGAGGCCCAGAAGCGCGGCGAACTCGTCAACCACCTGCTGCATCTGCACGAGGTCTATCGCGCCCTGCTCAAGCAGCGCGATCAGCGCGGCGCCATCGACTTCGAATCGACCGAGACCCAGATGGTCTGCGACGACCAGGGTCGCATCGAGCGCATCGTGCCGCGGGTGCGCACGGAGGCCCACCGCCTGATCGAGGAGGCCATGCTGGCGGCCAATGTCTGCGCGGCCGATTTCATCGCCCAGGCCAGCCATCCGGCGCTGTTCCGCGTGCATGAAGGGCCCACGCCCGAGCGCCGCGCCACGCTGCAGAACTACCTGCGCCTCATGGGCCTGGGCCTCTCGGTCAGCGAGGATCCCAAGCCCGCCGAGTTCCAGGCCATCGCCCGCCAGACCGCCGAGCGACCGGATGCCGCGCAGATCCACCTGATGCTGCTGCGCTCCATGCAGCAGGCCATCTACACGCCCATCAACTCGGGTCACTTCGGCCTGTCCTACGAGGCCTACACCCACTTCACCAGCCCCATCCGCCGCTATCCGGACCTGCTGGTGCACCGCGTGATCAAGGCCATCCTGGCCGACAGGAAATACACCCTGCAACTGCCCGAAGGGGTCAGCAGTGCGCTGGATAACAAGCCGGCAGGCTATCTGCGCAAGCCTCGCCCAGGTGCGGAATCGGCTGCCGCCCAGGCCGGCGGACCGGCCCGCGGCAGCATGGCACTCAAGCCGCCTGCCCGGCCAGGCAAGGTCTTCGGCAAGCCCGCTGGCAAGGGGGCGGGCACCGGCCGGGGCGGCGAGGCCTGGGAAGTGGCCGGCGCCCACTGCAGCGCCAATGAACGGCGCGCCGACGAGGCCAGCCGCGATGTCGAGGCCTGGCTCAAGTGCCGCTTCATGCGCGACCGGCTGGGCGAGGAGTACCAGGGCACGGTCAACGCCGTCACCAGCTTCGGCCTCTTCGTGCAGCTCAACGAGCTGTATGTCGAAGGCTTCATCCACATTACCGAACTGGGCGGCGAGTACTACCGCTTCGACGAACTGAGGCAGGAACTGCGCGGCGAGCGCACCGGTGTGCGTTACGCCACCGGCACCAAGCTGCGGGTGCAGGTGATGCGGGTGGACCTGGACGGCCGGCGCATCGAGTTCCGCCTGGTGCGGGATGGCGAAGCGGTCACTCCGCGCAGCGGCTCCCGCGGCGGCCCGTCCGCCGAGCAGCAGCTGGCGGCCATCCAGGAGGCTGACCGGGCGCAGCGCCGGGCCGCCCGCCAGGCCGCGGCGCCGCGCGGTGCCAGCAAGCTGGGGATGCCCACTCCGGCCGAGCCACCGTTGCGAGCCGAACTTGCCCAGGGGGCGGGCCAGGGCCTGTTGTCGGCTGCCAAGCCCGCTCGTGCCGCCAAACCCGGCAAGGTGCCCAAAGCGACCAAAGCGACCAAGGCCTCCAAGGCGCCCAAGAGCGCCCGTGGCAGCAAGGGCAAACCCAACCAGAAGGCCAGGCGCGCCTGAGGGTGGATCTGGCGCCGCCGACCTGGCCTTTGTCGCCCGAAGGCCAGGCCGGCAACATCCCCGTCATGTCGACGGCAGGGGCGTTGTGCGCCGTGTTGGAGCGGGTGCCACAGTCAGAGCCTGACGACTACCAGCGCCCCTGTCGCAGAAAACTTCCCAGAGCCTCGACCAGCTGACCTGCCGGCAGGGCCTGGCCTTGGGGGCTGGCCAGTTCGGCGGCGCGGCCATGGGTCCACATGGCCAGCGCGCAGCACCGGCGCAGCTCGCCGGTCGAAGGGTCGTCTGCCTGCGGCTCCAGCTGGCTCCAGAGGCCGCCCAGCCAGCCGGCCAGCACATCCCCGCTGCCGGCCGTGGCCAGGGCGGCATGGCCGGTCGGGTTGATCCAGGGCGCGTCGCCATCGGGCAGGGCCAGCACGCTGCCCGATCCCTTGAGGATGACGGCCGCCTGCAAGCCCTCGGCCAATGTCTGTGCACAGGCCAGGCGATCGGCCTGCACCTCGGCCGTGGAACGTCCGAGCAGGCGGGCGGCTTCCAGGGGATGCGGCGTCAGCACCGTGGCCAGGCCGCGTCGGCCACGCTGCTGCACGGCAGCTCGCAGGCCGGTCTCCGCGGCCAGCACGTTGAGCGCATCGGCATCCAGCACCAGGCGCGTGGCGTGATCGATCAGGCCCGGCAGGGCCAGGGCGATGGCCTGGCCGCCACCGCAGCCGGCCACCACCGTGCTGCTGCGCCAGAGCGCCGCGTCCTGACTCAGGCTGGGGGACCAGGCACTGGCCATGAGTTCCGGGGCGGTCGCCAGATCGCTGCCCCTGGCCACGCGACCGCCGACGCCCGTGTCCGCGCTCAGGTCGTGCAGATGCACCTTGCCCGCCCCCGCCTGCAGTGCTGCCCGGGCGGCAAGCACGGCCGCGCCGCTCATGCCGGGCGCGCCGCCCACCACCCTGACCGAGCCGAAGCGGCCCTTGTGGCCGGCGTGGGGGCGAGGCAGGCCCAGGGCGGCCGGCTGGAGATGCAGCCAGGCGGATGGAGGGGGAGGGACGGCTGACTGTCCTTCGCTCCATCCCAGGTCATCGAACCAGATTTCGCCAGCATGGTCCCGCCCCTGGCCCATCCACAGGCCGGGTGCCGGGCTCAGCAGGGCCAGCGTCCAGTCCGCCCGCAGGATCACCGGGCTGTCCGCCGCAGGGTCTGCCCCTGCCGGAGGCCAGCAACCACAGTCGCCGGGCAGGCCGGAGGGCAGATCCACCGCCAGCACCCGCGGGC